>JABEVM010000195.1 GCA_013041585.1 Chlamydiota bacterium | reverse complement strand
TTGATGTTAGCGAAAAACTACCGACACCAAAGCCCCATCATCTTTTTGGTGTTGCTAAGCGCGGAATGGAAATTACTTGTCAGAAGCTCGTTGAGAAATCTCTTGCTGATGCAGATGTAGTTATAAAAATGGAATTTCAAGATGTAGGGCTATTTAGCGACCACATGAATGAGGAAATATACGCACAAGGCCGTGAAAAAGTCACAGCCATGTTACCACAAATTAAAAACTTTTTAGCGAGTAAGCAGATACAGGTACCTGTTTTTTCAGAACTGCCTAACAATGAAAAAATAATTCCATTTCCTATTCCTGATTATATTGAAGAGGGAGAAGTAGCAGTAGAAGTAAGCGCACCTTAAGAGGGTAGCAAGAGTAAGGCGTAATAATATAAAACGTAAGGAAAATGTAGAGACAATATGAAAAAATTGATTCAAGGTATAGCCGACTTTAGAAAAAGTCTTACAGAAGAGAGCAGAAATCTTTTTGCAAAACTAGCTCTTGGGCAAAAACCCGATTCTCTTTTTATTGCATGCTCCGACAGCCGCGTGGTTCCTAATCTATTTGCTTCTACAAATCCAGGAGATGTATTCGTTTTGCGTAATATAGGCAATCTAGTCCCTCCTTACTCCGCCACTTCTCAGGATAACAGCGCCTCTGCAGTGATTGAATTCTCCATATTTTCTCTTAATATCTCTGACATTATCGTTTGTGGTCATTCTGAATGCGGCGCTATGCAGGCTCTTTGTAATGGTTTTGATTCCGAGTGTTGTCCACATTTAGGCGCTTGGTTAAAACATGGAGAAGAATCGCTAAATAAAGTAAGAAGTGGGATTGTTATCAATCCTTCCCTTTCAGAACATAACCAGATCTCCCAAGCCAATGTTTTGCAGCAGATGGAGCATATCAAAAGTTATCCATTTATTCGCGAACGGATAGACAAAAAGGAACTTCGTGTTCATGGTTGGTGGTTTGATATTGCCCACGCGGATGTGTATTGCTATGAGCCAGAACTGAACCAATTTGTTTTGATTGACGAAGAAGAAGCAAGGCTAGTTATAAAGAGATTAGAAGAAGCGCCATCTCGGGTATAAGTTATTTCTTCGCTCTGACGAAATTGATATAGCCTCTCGGCACATCAACGCTTTCGAGCATGACGAAAACCCTATCTCCCACATCTAACTTTTCAAATCCCTGAATGATTTTACCCTCTACTGGTGGATCAAATACACGAACCCAAGTGCCTTTAGATCCAGCTCCTGTAACAATCCCATGATATTCGGTCCCAATATGAGAGGAAAGAAGAAGAGCTGCTGCGGACTTGTTCATATGTCTTTCCACTTTTATAGATGCGTCTTCTTGCTTCGTGCAGTGATCTGCTAGCATTTGCAGTTCTTGCAAAGAATACGGACTAGGGCTTCCTTTCAGGCACGCCTTATACTGGCGCTGCGCAATCAGATCGGGAAATCGTCTATTTGGCGCTGTAGTATGCGCGTATTGTGGGAGGGCAAGTCCAAAATGTCCTATCGGGGTATCCCCAGGGTTTTCAACAATATATTCCCCCCTGCCGAGTAATTTGATCACTGTAAGCGATAGATCGGGAAAGGATTCAGGATCTGCTTTTTTTCTTTTTACTAAAAAATTTTCCAAAGCTTTAGAATTGGGCTCCTCAGGCAGAGTTTCTTTAAGAGAGGACGCAATCTCTACTATGCGGTCCCATCTCTTAGGAACTCGGACTACTCTACGCAAGCTTGGTATTTTGGCTAGTTTTAGCGTATTTGCCATTACGCCGTTTGCGGCGATCATAAAATGTTCTATCAATTGACTTGCGAAGTTGTGCTGGGGAAGTTCTAAAATAACTTCCGTATTTTCTATGATTTTAGCTTCCGCTTCCGGAGACTCTAGAGTCAATGCGCCTAAAGAATGGCGCCTTTGTTTTAACATTTGCGCAGCTTCATGTTGACACTGCAATGCCTCTTCTAAACCGGGTACTTGGACGATCTTTTCAGGGATTGGGGCTTGTCCTTCTAACCAGTCGCCTACCCCATTATACGTAAGCTTAGCATGGTTTTGGACGAGGGCTTGGAAGATAGAGCCATCTGTGATTTCCCCATTTGGATTCATTGTCATTTTTACAACAAGGGCTACACGGTCTTGGGCTTCATTTAAAGAAGTGAGATCAGTAGAGAGCTTTTCAGGAAGCATAGAAAATGTTTTAGCTGGAGTATACACACTTGTTGTATTGATTTGGGCGTGATGGTCGATAGCAGATCCTTTAGTGACTAGAGCATCTACGTCAGCAATGGCAACAAAGAGGGTATAATCACCATTCTCGTTTTTTTGAGCAAAGGTAAGCTGATCTAAATCTCGCGAGTCATCATTGTCGATGGAACACCAAAGTAAAGAGCGTAAGTCTTCATATTCTTTAGGTGCATGCGCAGGTTCTGTAGTCAAAAGAAGCTGCTCGTATACGGCTTTTGGAAATTCGGGCTGAAGCCCGAAGGCGTGCATAATTTGTTTAGCCAAAACTTCTAAATTGTACGTTTCCATTTCTTTCGGAGGAATTCTTTTTCTATGACGAATTTTTCTCATATTTACACTTTAGACCAGAACATCGACCAGTTCGTGTTTAGGATTTTGTCTGATGCTATATTGTTTATCACCTTGGTTGTTAAACAGCGCCATAGGACGTCCTTGCCTATCTTGCACGATAAGAGAAGTGGTTGATTTGACATATGTCTTTATATCTCCAATGATCCAAGCGCTACATTGATAGGAGAGGGGGGACAGTTCTGTATCAGCGCCATATTCATCTCGTAGGCGGTATTGCATAACTTCAAATTGCAATTGGCCTACCGCTGCAAAAATAAGGTCTCCCTCACGCTCGTAGGATCTAAGTATTTGAATAGCGCCTTCGTCACTTAATTGTAAAATCCCTTTATCGAAAGATTTTCTTTTTCCTACATCTTTGGGATAGAGCCTTGCGAAAATTTCAGGTTGGAATTGGGGAAGGGGTTTAAAATTAAAACCTCCGGTAACCGAAATCGTATCTCCAATTGCAAATAGCGACGGGTTAATCACTCCAATCACATCTCCAGGATAGGCAAAATCAAGCGTCATTCTCTCTCCAGCCACCATTCCATGGGGGCGAGAGAGACGAATATCTTTACCGAGCCTATGATTCTTTACGATGAGGTCTCTTTCAAAACGACCGGAACAAATTCGTATGAAAGCCATGCTGTCTCTATGGCGACGGTCCATATTCGCTTGTAATTTGAAAACATATCCGCTGAAAGGTGTTTTTACGGGATCCACTTCAATTTCTGTTCCATCAAGACGATTGGCAGGCCTTGAATGAGGACAGGGAGCTAAGGTAATAAAAGCGTCAAAAAAAGGCTCTACCCCGAAGTTAGTTAGTGCAGAAGCGAAGAATACGGGAGTTACTTTCCCTGCTAAAAAATCCTCTCTAGAGAAGGTATTGCCAGCAAGTTCAAGTAAATCTAGCTCATCTTGCAATTGCGTATAAATGTGTTCTGGAATCCGGGCTTTAGATTCAGCGCTTATAAGAGGATGTCTTGTTATGTCCGCTTTTTGAGAGCCGCCGTGTGATGTTTTCGTAAAGAATATGCATTCATTCTTTTCTCTATCGACGACTCCTTGAAAATCTCTACCTGAACCAATGGGCCAGTTCATAGCATAAGAATGAATTTGCAAAACGTTTTCGACTTCGTTCATCAACTCAAGAGGTTCTCTTCCTGGCATATCCATTTTGTTAATAAAGGTGAGCACGGGGATTTTCCTGAATCTACATACTTCAAATAGTTTCCGAGTTTGTTTTTCCACACCTTTAGAAGCGTCAATCACCATGATAGCACAATCAGCTGCAGTGAGAGTTCGATAGGTGTCTTCTGAAAAGTCTTCGTGACCTGGCGTATCTAGGACATTGATGATTATGTCTTTGTAAGTAAATTGCATTGCAGAAGAAGTGATGGAGATCCCTCTTTCTTGTTCCATAGCCATCCAGTCTGAGGTTGCGGCTTTACGTCCCTTTCTTCCCTTTACCATCCCAGCTGTTTGGATCATGCCGGAGTACAAGAGGAGTTTTTCTGTAAGGGTTGTTTTTCCAGCATCAGGGTGGCTGATAATAGCAAAGGTGCGTCTTTTTGCGACGGCTTCTTCAATAGAGGGTTCTTTATCCATAATATTTTTTAGTAAGTTAACTTGAATAGAACAAGGATACCTATAAGTTGGATCTATGTGAAGCGTTTTTCAAAGATTTTTAAGCGTTTTTTCACTTGAACCCCTTAGCTATTGCAGAATAGAAGAAAAATCTCTGCAAAGAATTTATTTAATAAAATACTTGGAAATGACATAGCTAAACTAATAGAGAATCATTTTTTTAAACAAAGATAAGGAGTGTATATGAGTTTACAACGTATAGTGGGCGTAGCTCTTCTTGTTGCAGGCGTTCTTTTAGTGGTTTTTGGCCTTTCTGCAACGCAAAAAATGGATGAAAAAATTATTGGAGAAATAACAGGTACCTATAGCCATACAACCATGTGGTATATCATTGGAGGGTCTGTACTCATCGTGATTGGAGCTGGCATGGCATGGGTTAGAAAGTGGCCGTTTTAATTACATTTTCTATGGCTCTTTTCTAGAGAGAAAAGAGCTGTAATTTCAAAATATCGACAGATAAATCCTTGTAAATTTTATCAAAGGCTATTACTTTTTATCCTTTTTATACAACTAAGGAGTGGGTATGAAGAAAACGAGTCTTTTTTGCTTTTTTTTGCTGATTGCAAGTTTACAAGTCACTGCTTTACCAAGTCTAATTGCAGGACAAGATTATTGGAGGGCAGAGGAGTACTACCAAAACTCTTCCTCTCAAAAAGATGCAGCAGCAGACCTGATGAAATATGTCTCCATTAAACCTTCTCAGAAAATTTTGGATGTGGGCTGCGGCGATGGAAAAATCACAGCAGAGATTGCCTCTCAAATTCCAGCGGGATCTATTACCGGTGTTGACATTTCTTCTTCGATGATTGACTTTGCAAAAGGTGCATTTTCAAGCAATCGTTATCAAAACCTAAGCTTCTTTCTGAAAGATGCGCAAAGTTTAGACTATAATGAAGAATTTGATACTGTTTTCTCTTTTACTACTTTGCAGTGGATACAAAACCATGAAGCATTTCTAACAGGTGCTTACAAGAGTTTAAAACAATCTGGAACACTTGCGATCACCATGCCAATGGGCCTCCCAGTCACATTAGAGCAGGCTGTGAATGAGTTTATGGTACAACCAGAGTGGGCTCCTTATTTTCAGCAATTTTCTACAGGTTGGAACTTTGCTCAGGAAAGTGAATATAAAAACTTAGTTTTGGCTCATCATTTTACTCCAAGTAGATTTGAAGTTGTTCCTCAAAAAGATATCTTCCCATCAAGAGAAGTTTTTGAAAAATTTATCGGTCAGTGGTTTCCTTACCTTCGTCCTTTACCAGAAGATCTAAGGAAGACGTTTTTAACTAAAGTAGTCGATCGATTTCTTGAATTAGAATCTCCCTTTCCAAATGGAGAAGTTCATTTCAAAATTAGACGCTTAGAGGTGGTTGCAACAAAGAATTAAGTTGATAGCTTAGACGTTCGACAAATACGATTGCTTCCCGTATAATAGTAGGCCATAATTTTTTATATGGAGAAAAAAATATGGCAGTAAATATTGCGCGAGGGTTGTTTGAAAGAGAGGACAGCTGGCTACCTGATCAGTGGTATTCAGCCGGCTATAGACCTGTGGTTACCGAGGTTAAAGGTTTATGCCGTGTTGTAATAGGCTCATACACAGTTGCGGCTAGCTGTCTTTGGAAACTGAGAGATAGAGGCGCAAATAATCCTTTGAGCGGAGGTCTTTTGACCGCTGATAGCGCGATTGAGTATGGTGTAAAGACGGCGCTCCTTGGATGCAGGGAATTAGCCATCCCTATAGTTACCTATGCGGTTTATTCCAGCCTTAGCACTTACTCATGGAACTACATGAATTCGGATGGACTCTGAAAGTAATTTAGTAAGAACGTGATAATCTATGAAATTTTTAGGAACACTCATCATAACTATGTCTACGCTCATTGTTACAAGCCATGCGCAAATCACGCAAGTAAACACAATGGAAGAGGTATTTTCCTATTTTACAGAAGCTGATTCGAGTACACTTGGCGTATTTGACATCGATATGGTGCTACTTCAGACAGAAGATCCCGCTTTTCAAATGGCGAATATGGCGCTTCATAGACAGGTAGCTAAAAAAGTCATGCAAGAGCTGCCTTCTGAAAAGAGAGAAATATCCCTTACTCTTATGACTACGAAATCCGGATCTGTTCTTGTCGATGCTAAAACACCAAAATATCTCCGTCAGTTGAGCGAGCGCAAGATCCCGACTATTGCCTTGACCGCAAATTTAACAGGCTCATTTCCTGGTATTGCAAATCTAGAATCTTGGAAGGTTGATCGGTTATCTCAAGTTGACATAGATTTTTCTGTAAGTGCTCCTTACGACAAAGAGATTGTTTTTTCTACTCTTCCTTCGTTTCGTGGCAATTACTCTGTGTATGTCAAAGGCGCCCTTTTTGCAAACGGGCCGACAGTTTCTAAAGGAGATGTCCTTGTCGCCTTTTTCGAAGAAACTGGCTTTTATCCTAGCAATGTGATTTTTATCGACGATCGTGAGGATAATCTAAAAAGTGTAGCGGAAGCTTTAGAAAAACTGGATAAGCAAATCCAATTTCACGGTCTTCTTTACGCTGGAGCAAAGAATTATCCTTCCGTCATTATTAGCGAGCAAGAATTTCAAAAAAAGTGGGAACAGGTTGTTTTAGAATCTAAAAAGATAGATTGAGCTAGCCAAGAGATTTTGTATGAAAATATTTTTTTTAGGATTTCTTTTCATTTTCTGTACGCAAAAAGGAATGAGTGAAGAGCTAAAAATTTCTGAAGAATATCCTGTAGTGATTCTAGGAGGGGGAGTAGGAGCTTTAACTTCAGCGCTGTATTTATCTCGAGCTGGATTTACTCCTCTGGTCATATCAGGCCCTGTTCCAGGTGGCGCAATTACTTTTTCTTCTCGCATTCAAAACTGGCCTGGAGAAAAAGAGATTTCTGGAGTAGAGCTTGCAGAGAAAATACAAAGACAAGTACAGGATAATGGATCAATAATCCTACCGGAAAATGTGCTCAAAGTCGACTTTTCAAAACGCCCCTTTGTGATTACAACAAAAAGCCCATACGATGAAAAGATAAGAGAAATTAAGGCGCAAAATTGCATTGTAGCTCTTGGATCAATGCCTAACTTTCTCGGTGTTCCCGGTGAGAGTATCTATTTTTCAAGAGGAGTATATAGTTGCGCTACATGTGATGGAGGTTTCTATAAAGATAAGGCTGTTGTTGTAGTTGGGGGTGGGGACAGCGCTTTAACGGAGGCTCAGTACCTTGCTAATATTGCAAGTAAAGTGACTCTAGTTGTTCGAAAAGAATCATTACAATCAACTGATCTGCAAAGAAAGATGGAGATTTTATCACATCCTAAAATTCGAGTTCTTTACTCTACTATTATCGAAGATGTTTTGGGAAATGGGCAAAAAGTATCGCAGGTACGCGTTAAAGACCTTCCCACAGGCGCTAACTATGAATTTTCTACCGACGCAGTTTTTCTTGCGATTGGATCTAAACCTACAACAGACCTTTTTCAAGGACAGCTTGAATTAGATGCCAACGGGTACATTTTGTTAAAAAAGGGACTACAAACATCTAAAGAGGGGGTATACGCAGTTGGTGATGTTTGTGATCCGGAGTTTAAACAAGCAATTACTGCAGCAGCAGATGGCGCGAAAGCGGCATTACAACTGCAAAAACAAGTATCTGGTAGTGTACATGCTTCTAAAAGTGATAAGATGTCCCCGGCAGCAGCAAGCTCTGTTCTTTCTATTACTTCAGAGAAGGTTCTCGAAAAGGAGATGAAGGAGACTTCTTCAGTCATGTTTGTCTTTTTTTACACATCTCAATGCATGCCGTGTAAAAGATTTTCTCTTCTTTACGAATCTTGGGCTTCCTCATATAGTCAAAAAATCAAATTTTGCAAGATCGACTGCCACGAGTTAAGAGAAGTTGCAAAGAAATATCAAATCCACTCTGTTCCTACTCTTGTGATTTTGGACAAAGAGAAAAGAGTTCTTTGGAAGGGGGTCAGCATCAATGATCATAAGATCATTAATGCTCTTTTAGAAAGAGAAAAAGATAACCCGATTCTTGATAAAAAGATTTTTAATATAGATCGGAGTTAGCTTACTTGCATCACGAGCTTGCCTTTTACTCTTGCATAAGTGAAGAGCTATTTACTTCGAAATGGCAAGAAATTGTATTTGAGTCGTAAAAGGTCGAGTAAATTTCATTCTCAAAATAAAGTCCTCTCCTTGATTTTAATCGATTAATTAGTTTATTGAATAAATAATGTAATTATTTATTCTGATTCGCTATTTGCTATTTGGAATTGTTTAAAAATCTGTGTGAGAAAAACATTGAGAATACAATATAGAGCCAAAGCAAAAAATAGCAGTAAGCGAGCTTTGAAAAGCAAAGTTTCAGATATTCTACATAGCGCCCCTTTAAGAAGGGTTCCAAAAAAAATCCACCCTATGCTTTGTACTTTACTGGATGCTCCTTTTGATAAAAAAGGGTGGATTTTTGAAATTAAATGGGATGGGTTTAGGGCCCTAGCTACAGTGCAAAAAGACAAGGTCTCTCTCTACTCACGCAACTTTACAAGCTTTAATCAAAAATTTCCTAAAATCATAGAGGCTCTTAAGAGTTTAGATGTAGATGCTATTTTTGATGGGGAAATTGTTGCCTTAGATAACAAAGGAGTTTCTCAATTTCAACTGATTCAAAACTACAAGACAAGTCCTAGTCAGAAAATTGTGTATTGCATCTTCGATATCCTTTATTTAAACGGACATGATCTAAGGACACTACCCCTGTTACAAAGAAAGGCCATACTTGAGACGATCCTTCCCAAAAGTTCTTCCCTTCTTCGATATAGTAAGCACATCACAGAAAAGGGAGTCTCGTTTTTTAAGAAGGCCGAAGCTAAACATTTAGAAGGGATCATTGGTAAAGATGCAAGTAGTTCGTATCAAACGCATAGAAGCAAGGATTGGGTAAAAATTAAAACCAAGATGGGGCAAGAGGTCGTTGTCTGCGGCTTTACGAAACCTAGAAATTCGCGCACCAAGTTCGGAGCGCTGCTTGTTGGAGTCTATGAAAAGGGGAAACTGCGATATGTTGGGCATGTGGGTGGAGGCTTTTCTACAGAGTCACTAGATGCTGTATATCTAAAGCTAAAACCACTGATCCAGTCCAAATGTCCTTTTAGTATACCTCCTAAAGGT
The DNA here is from genome assembly GCA_013041585.1 of Chlamydiota bacterium. Classification (GTDB taxonomy): domain Bacteria; phylum Chlamydiota; class Chlamydiia; order Chlamydiales; family Rhabdochlamydiaceae; genus JABEVM01. The sequence continues at coordinate 2,877 of JABEVM010000195.1, read as the reverse complement.
AACATGCCGGTAACTTGGGTAAAACCTAAACTTCTTGCAGAAGTTTCTTTTAGCAATTGGACAAAGGATGGGATGATGAGACAGCCTATTTTTAAGGGACTGCGTAGTGATAAAAAATCGAAACAGGTCCGCAAAGAAAATCCTCTTCCTAAAGAAGCGGTAAATAAAAAAAAAGAGACCCAAGATTTTTTTACCCATAAAGATAAAATTTTCTGGCCAAAAGAAGGGTATACAAAAGGCGATGTCCTTGCCTACTATACACAAATAGCACCTTACATCCTTCCCTATTTAAAAGACCGTCCGATGATCCTTCACAGACAACCTAATGGAATTGTAGAAGAAGGGTTTTATCAGAAGAATGTGGAGCAGAAGCTGCCTAAATGGATTAAAACAGCAGTGGTAAAACATACAAATCGAAAGGTAAACTATATTTTGGTCAATGACCTAAAAACTCTTCAGTATGTAGTGAACCTAGGATGCATTGAAATGCATCCACTCAATTCTCGAATAGGGCATTTGAACAAGCCGGACTACTTTGTTTTAGATTTAGATCCCTCCGGAGCTGATTTTAAACATGTCGTTGAAGTAGCTAAGACAGCTCATGAAATTTTAGAAAAAATCGGACTCAAAAGCTATTGTAAAACTTCGGGGAGCAAAGGACTTCATATTTATGTGCCTTTAGCTGCTAAATATTCTTTTGCTATAGTGAAAGAGTTTGTCAGCCAAGTAGCTCTTCTTATTCATGAAAAACTGCCTAAAACGACTTCTTTAGAAAGAGTTCCTGCAAAGCGGAAAGGAAAGGTTTATATAGATTATCTGCAAAACAATCCGGGACAGGCAGTGGCCGCGCCTTATAGCTTGCGAGCAAGGCCACATGCTCCGATTGCTACGCCACTCGATTGGAAAGAAGTTAAATCAACTCTTAGTATTTTGGATTTTACATTAGAGACAATCTTTAAAAGGATAAAAAAGAAAAAAGATCCTTTTAAACCCATTTTGGGAAGGGGAGGCAATTTACACAAAAGTTTGCTCCTGATAGAGAAACTAAAATAGACCAAATATCCTAAGATACTTGCATCACAAGCTTGCCCTTTACTCTTCCTGATTCTAAAAGGCGGTGGGCTTCTTGCACCGTCTCTACACCTAAGCTTCCGATGTTTTTCAAGATAGGGGAATGCAAAACTTTCTCATCTAGAAGTTTTGTGATTGCAGAAAGATGATCTTGGTAAATTTTCCAGCTTGAAGTGGCTCCAGAAAAGGATTCTGCTCCAACAAAAATAGAATGGAACGATAGGTTTTTTCTAAAGCAAAGACCGCCCGCTTGTATCCAAGCAGGTGTTCCAGAGTTTGGATCTTCAGGAAGGATAGAAGCTACATGTCCGCTATGCGCTGCAAGAGCAATACAGAGCTGTTTCATTTCCTTTCCCACAAAATCAAAACATGCACCAAATAGATTTCCACCATTCACCGCAAGAATTTTGTTTTGAAGATCTTCCAGAGTTAAACCTTTATAGAGCACGATATGATCGCTTTTACACTTTAGTGTTTTCATAAGAAAATCAGCTGACTCTTCACTTCCTGCAATTGTATAGATGGGACCGCCATGAAAATGTTTCGCTAGCTGCACAGCGATAGAGCCTACTCCGCCGCCAGCCCCTGCAATGAAAATAGGACCTTTTTTTTCTAAAGCATGCGTTGCGATCATAGCTCTGTAAGCTGTGAGAGAGACTAAAGGAAGGGAGCTTGCTTCTTCAAAAGAGAGGTGTTTTGGTTTTTTTGCAATAAACTGGACAGGAATACATAAATACTCTGCGTAGCTTCCATTTGAGCACTGACCAAATGGCATGCCATAGACTTCATCACCAATTGAAAACTGTGTAACGCCAGGTCCTAACTCATCAATGATCCCGCTACAGTCCGCTCCTATAATAAGAGGGCAGTCTCCACCATAGCTTCCCTTTCGAATTTTACAATCTACCGGATTAAAGGAAGCTGCTTTAACGCGAATTCTTACTTCATTTTGTTTTGGAGTAGGGATAGGGACTTCTTGTAGATGAAAATTGCTTACATCGCCAAAAGCATCTAGAACCACAGCCTTCATTTTCATAAAGCTTCACCTGTTTTGAAGTAAAGATTGGTATTGTGCAAGTTTTTGTATAAAGTTTCAATTTCTACATGGCTTCATAGAGATAATTTTTGTAAAATTGATTTATAAATAAATCACCTGGATCATATTTTGATTTAATTTTTTTAAATTCTTTGAATTTTGTATATGCTCTTTCAAATTGGTCGGAAGTTTGATAAGGTCGGTAGGGTAGGTAGTAGCTTCCGTCAAGCTCTAGCACCTTGTTTGTAATCTTTTGAGCAGATTGCTTCAAATCATTATCAAATCTTATACTTTTAGGTCCTCTAAAGAACATTACAAAGCATATCATCTCATGATGAGCATAGTTGAGTAAGCTTTCACGATCTTCAAGAACATGTCTAATTGTGATATTCATAAGAGAATCGCCAATCTGAAGTTTCATAGATTGGAGAAAATCTACAAATTCAGGAAATTTGTGAAGGGGAACGAAATACTCCTGGAGGAGATCAGTATATTCTTGGTTTTTAGCCACATAATTTTCTACAGAATGGAATAAAAGCTGATTTCTTGAAAATGTCTTGTAAATTTTACTGACTAAGCCACTCGATTCTATGTTCCATCTGAGTTTTTTATAAAAATCATTTTGATAAGTATAAGAGAACAGAGAATTAACAATTCGTTGACTCCATGTTATACTTCTAATTTTATGATCTAAAACCTCATGATTTGTTTCTTCAAACACCCGAAAAGCAATTTTTTTAAGAAAATTGCTTTCATCTAGAGAGAACCTT
>JABEVM010000194.1 GCA_013041585.1 Chlamydiota bacterium | reverse complement strand
GATGGCTGGGGAGAAGAATACGAAATTATACCTGATTCAGACTCATTAGAGGACTTTGAAATCGTTTCCCGAAAGCTGTACGCTTACAAAGAGAAAAATAGTCAGGGTCGTGAAGAAACTGTAGCACCCCTCTCCCCTTCTAGAGAAACTTCATTTGCCTACTCCCCCGCCAGTTCTCAAAGTAATGAAAGCTGGGAAAGTAGAAAAATCCAGAGAAATGAACCAAGGTATGTTTCTCTTGCCCTAAACAATATCAATAAAAACTATAAATTAATCCCCAATCCTCATGATGTTTCTGAATACATTAGCAATGAGAACCCTCGCAAGCTTTACTATGCAGCTGTCGCAGCTTTTAAAGCAGAAGTAAGCACATATCAAGATAATCCCCAATTTCCAGAACAATTTGAGTTTATGGAATTTGGTCAGCGGTTTAGAGCGGTATTAGAAGAAAGGCTTTCTCTAAGCGAAGATGACATGATTCTGCCTTAAAATTTCAATTAGAAATATTTATTGGGCTCAGGTCAACAGCCATTTCGTTTATTCTTCTCGAATTCTTGAGAAAGCTCATTTGGATATATCTTTAGAGGTTAATCCTATCGGTAATCGTAGCATTAGATTTTGGTGACCGATAATTCTTGTATAAAACTGATAAATCTTTAAGAAAACTTTAAGAATCAGTATATTTCCTTTATCTAAAATAAAATACCTTGCGGCATGGAAAACTCATCTTATTCCCTGACAGATAAAGATATAAAAATTAAAAATGACTGGCTTATTGCAGCTCTCATAATCGGGATTGCCTATCCCCTATCACTAATTCTAGGAGATCTCTTTTTTTCAGATGTAGTTATAGATTTAGGTTACGCTATTGAAAAAACAATTTACCTCGTTTTAAGAATCTCCCTTGTAAGCCTGTTTTATCTCTTTGCCTATAAAAGACACGGCACTTCGCTTCTAATTTGTTATTTTTTTATAAGCATTTTATACTTGATAGCTTATGCTAAAAATCCTGAGTTCTCAGAACTATCCAAACTTTTAGCTACCTGGAGCAAAGTTCCAGATATCATTTGTTTTATCTGGGTTTATTTACAAAACCTACGCCTATGGTCTCTAAACAAAAAAATTCAAAGTTTCCGCCCTGTTTTTAAAGAAGTTGAAAAAGTGGAAGTTCAGAAAAATCCACCAACAAAACTAAATACTACTACGCTACTTATAAAGAAATTATGGATGAGCATTCTTTCAATATCGATCCTTGTATTTTTTGGATTTTTCTTATTTAGACCGTATTGTATGTATTTCTCACCTTCACAGGGAGCAATAGGAAGAAAAATAGGATTAGCCATCGGCAATTGTTTGGTTGAAGCAACCTTGGGATTCTTTATTTTTTTCTTTATACGAAAGCGGTTGAAAAAGGGGAACCTTGAATTCTGGCTCTTTTGTTTTGCCATTTCATTCTCTTTATACACAATTTCGAGACACACACAAACAATTAAAAACCTCAAAGCGTTAGACAAGATATCCCAAGGGGTTGTTCGATTTCAACAAGAGGATTCTACTCAAGAATCTTTAAAAAGTTACTCTAGATCAGAGTATGGGGATTTTGCTCCATTTTTGACTTCGAAACAGGAGTTTAAATCATCTGAACTAAATATATTTGTTGAATTGCAAACAGCTATTTCAAAACTAGAGAATACTTTCATTCCCGAAACAGTTTGTAATTATGAACATCTTATTCAGTCAAAAAAAGAATTGGAGACGGCGCTCTATAAATTAAACGATAGTGAAAATAGGCTGAAGATCGCTTCTTCTCGATTTGAAACTCAGGTCACGGCTTGCCATTTTGATGATGATGGCTTGAAAGAACTATTCCTCATAGGTTTTTCAGAAAACAAAAATATAAGTGATGCTCTTGCAGGAAATTATTTCGATATTGTAAGACGTTCTATATTGAAATTTAATGAATTCGCGAATTTCTTATCTGAAGTTCATGGATCTTATTGGATCTCCGAAAACCGTTTAGTGTTTCAAGAAGGCAAGGATGTAGAAACATTCAATCAGCTAATTCAAGATATTTCCGATCTTGGTCAAGAAGAAGATATTCTCTTGAATCGCTTAAAAGAGTACCTTGACCCGACTTTTCGTAAAGAGGAATCCAATAACAGCCTGTAGATTCAAAAGCTGCGATTTCGGTTTTGCAATCTTTGCCGAAGTTTTTTTAGAACTGGAATTAGGAAATCTATTTTTCAACAGGTTGGTAGCGAGGGTTATAATAAGCTCGATCTCATTTAAGACAACCTATCTTGTCTTCTGATAATTAAAAGCCTTTAATACTTCTTTAGCCATTTCCGTTATCCTTGTCCATTCTGGAGTATCGATAAATTTCTCTGGATAATTGTTTTTATCAGTAAAAGCTCTGAACGCATCTCTAAATTTAACCAATAGCTGATATTGAAAATCTGTGATGCCAAAGTCTTTATATTTCGCTAAGATTGCTTCATCTTCTCCGAAAAATTCACAAACAACATCATCAAAGCTATCACATTCAGGCCCCTCTCCTCGAATCCAGACTCTTTTTTGAAACTCTCTACTAGAAATCCGGGTTAAAATATCAATAAATCCATTCAAAATATCTTTCTTAGCTTCTTTATTCAATTCCATAACTATTCCCGGTAAACAAACTCTTCAAGTAGTATGTGAGCTTCTGTAGATGTAGGATCTACTACATTTCCTAGCTTATCAAGTGTTTTACCATGTCTTTTATAAATTACATAAGGTTTTTGTTGATAAGGAAATGGACTATGTGGTTTCCCAGGCATAAGTCTAATTGATATATGATTGTTTTCTGAATGCTGATATATCAATCCACCGGGTGTATCAGAAAGTTTAATTCTAAAATTTTCCGGAATTCCGGTTGGTCTAGGGGGTGTTTCTATTCCGGCTTGGAGGTTAAGTCCCCTTGCTTCTAATTCAGAAAAATATTTTCCTTTATGAGGTTCTAAAATTGATTGAGCTTTTTTAAATTTCTCAATAGATGCAGTAGCTGCTGCATCACTGCTAAAAGCCCCTTCCACAACAGTTGCTGCCCTCCCTTCCGCTATAACACTCCTTTCCAAAACATTCGAAGCTTTCCCAACCATAGAAGCTTCTTGAATCAGAGCAGCTTTACTTCCTACATTTGTTGCATGAGCTAATTCCAAACCCTTTTCACTTGCTGCAATTTCCAGTCTTACTACTTTCATCGCCTTATCTACGGCTTGCAACTCTTTTGCTGCCTTAAGTGCTGTACTGGGAACTAAAACTTCCATTACTATATCATTTGCTGCTCTTAATGTTCTTCTGAACTTTTCTGCAATCGGTAATTTCAACCACTCTGCCTTACCTTCAACTCTCAAAGCTTTTGCTAAAAAATCATCCATCGTTGTTTTTTCTATATAATCTACCAATGCCATCGTCTCATCAACCATCTGCATAGATACTTGCTTTGGATCT
>JABEVM010000193.1 GCA_013041585.1 Chlamydiota bacterium | reverse complement strand
TGTTAGTATAAATAACATAAATTTTATAAATAAATGCAAACAACCAGAATTGCAGATTCTCAAGAACTTCTATCTCAATCTCTTACGAGAGAAGAGGATTCGCACGCTCCTACGGAATTACATAGAAAAATTTTCGTCCCGCCTTTACAACCTTTTAGATCGGTTGGAACCCCTAGCCCATCAGAGTTGGACTCAGGATGTTCCTCAGGTTCTCCGTCTTCTGAAGAAGGTTTTCGATTTCCATCCCCTCAGCCTTCCTCCGGATCTCCAACGAGAAGTCATTCAGATGATAGCATACCTGCCGCTGAAGACGATCGTATCTACCAGGAGCGTAGTGGCGCATTACTAAGAGAGGCTAACCTTTGTCGTGATGCCAAAACGTATGAAATGACATCGGGAACCTCTGAAGGAGAAAGGAATAAAAACTTTGAAAACTTAGTAACCCTAAGCATCGATCTTAAACTTACGGAACAAGAAGAGAACCTTGAGAGAAGGCAATGGATGATCACAGAGCTCTTAGCAAAGCGCTTAGCCTATTCTCGACCAGAATATGATTCAACTTTCCGTATTCCTTGGACTAACCATGTAAATGGCAGCCCAAAACATGAGCTTTACAAATGTAAAGTTGTAAACTTATCAGGTGGCGCCCCTCTCATGATTCTTGTTCCTGAAAACGATGATCTTCCTCCTATTTTTGTATTCCGAGGAACATCTCCATCAAGCTTTGAATCAATCTATAATGACCTTTCTGTAGAAGCTATACTTGGTGGGATAGGAACCCCGCTTTTTGAAGATTCAAAATTTCTTATTCTTTACTTGCTAAATGTCTATACTCGGAATCGCGAGCAGCCAGCAATCATTTGCGGGCATAGTTTAGGTGGAGCTTTAACTCAGCTTACAACTGTTGCATTCCCTGAATATATTAAAAAGGCTTATGCCTTCAACTCTCCAAAAGTTACCTATGAAACTGCAGAAGCGGCGAAAAAGATTGCTAATCTTAACGAACTACTTTGGGTCATGGATGTGGATGGAGACATCGTTTCTGATTTTGGCGGTTCTTATGCCATTGGAAGACGCTTTGTTGTAGACTCTCCCGATCTTTCTTTGAAAAAAATTGAACGTCATGCAAACACGATATTACAGCAAAAAGAAGTTACCCTTAGAGAACCTGCTCCAAAAATACCAAAAACTGGTTTTTGGGCAGCATTAGGATACCCTGTAAAAGTAATACTGTACGCTTCTTTAAAAATTGTAAAACTCGTTGCTTCGATTCTGCTCATCGAAAGTGCCTACACTATTAATTTTCTCTTCCAGCACAGCTATTCCTATCTCTTTCAAAAAGACTATGGTAGAACAAATTCCATAACTGCTGATCGAATATTTACAAGAAAGAACGGCCGTTCTTGGAAAAACGCTGTTATAGTAGCAATGCAAAATAAAGATCCAGCAGTTCGTAAAGAAAAGGTCGAGGAAATCCTACGCAGCTATGCCCAAATTTGGTGGAACCTAGATGATCCTGATGAAAATAAAGTATTCGAAGCTGTGAGAGCTATGCACGAAGATGATCCATTTACAGCAGAGAGAAGAAATGCCTCTTCTGTACAACAGTCCGCTTCAGAAAATGAAAATTTGATTGATTTGGATTCTCACATTTTTACCATTGATTTCGAGACGGATGATCAAGAAGAAGATTTCCGAGTTGAGGCCTTTGATCCGTTTACTCCAGCAAGTGCATCCTCTCCCCACGCTCCAAAACCCTCTTTAGGAAGTTATCAAGATCTGATCGGTTTGGGTTCATGCACCATTGACATGGAACCAGAAAGAGTCGTTTACGGAAAGTACACTTCAGAGCTTCAAGAATTGGAAACATTTTACATCGAAGAACAAAACTCTAACCAGGCTTTACGACAAGCCTATGGAAAACACCACAAAGATTTAGCGGGCCTAGAGTCTTATTACTCTGGTTTAACACATTCAAGTCAGACAATTGAATCAGCTTCCCGCACGAACTAATCAAAAATATTCTATCCCATAAAAAAATTTTTTCATCTTTTTTCTTCAAATCGCCACAAACAAATTGCATCAAAACAAATATCTAGGTTTATACTAGGAGAAAAATCCAGGTATATTTAGATGTCAGATACTTTTACAAATCCCCTAGAAGAGAAAGGCCAAGCAAGCAGGTTTATTGATCCGTGCGTCATTGTTATCTTTGGAGCCACAGGAGACTTAACCTCTCGAAAACTTTTCCCCGCCATTTACAATTTAGCTAGAGAGGGGCAACTCCCTTCCCAATTTGCTTGTGTAGGTTTTGCCAGAAGGGAAAAAACAAACGAGCAGTTTCGAGAAGAAATGCATGAGGCTATTAATAAATTTTCTAGGGTTAAGCCTACAGAAGAATCACTTTGGAAGACGTTTCAAGAACAAATTTTCTATCACGTTTCCGACTTCCATGTAGATGAAGGCTATCAAAACCTGAAAACGCTCTTAGATGATTTAGATGCTAGATTTGGGACCAAGGGGAATCGAATTTTCTATCTCTCTACGCAGCCAAGCTGCTTTACCCTCATCTGCGAAAAGCTCCATCAATTTGGTCTCATATACGACACAAACAAGGTACAGAACAAATGGTCTAGGGTGATTATCGAAAAGCCATTTGGTAGAGATCTAGATTCGGCCCACGCCCTTCAGAAAGAACTTTTGCAATTTCTAAAGGAAGATCAAATCTACCGTATCGACCACTACCTAGGTAAAGAAACTGTCCAGAACCTGCTCGTATTCCGATTTGCAAATTCGATCTTTGAATCGCTTTGGAACAACCGCTATATCGATCACGTACAGATCACGGTTGCCGAAGATATTGGAATTGGGACAAGGGGGAATTTCTGGGAAGAAGCCGGTTGGATCCGAGATATCGTACAAAACCATACTATGCAGCTTCTCTCCCTTGTGGCCATGGAACCTCCTGTGAACCTATCAGCCGATGCAATCCGTGATGAAAAAGTGAAAGTTTTGCAATCACTACGCTGCATGAACGAAGAAGATCTTAAAACTATGGTAGTACGAGGACAGTACGGTCCGGGATTTATTAACGGAGCCTCTGTCATTGGATATAGACAAGAGAACAATGTGAAGCCGGATTCTCCAATTGATACGTACGTAGCTGCTAAAGTCTTTATTGATAACTGGAGATGGCATGGGGTTCCTTTTTATATTCGAGGAGGAAAGAGACTACCCAAAAGAGCAACTGAAATTGCAGTGACTTTTAAAGACCCCCCTGCCGTGCTATTTCAAAACCCAGATAGAAAAAATGAACCAAATGTCTTAGCTATACGAATTCAACCCGACGAAGGAACTTCTCTTAAAATAAACTGTAAAGTTCCGGGAACCGCCAGCCAAATCCAGCCTGTAAAAATGGACTTCCGCTATGGCTCCTATTTTGGAATGGCATCCCCTGAAGCGTACGAAAGGTTGATTTACGACTGCATTTTAGGAGATTCTACGCTTTTCGCGAGAGAAGATGAAGTCTTTAACTCTTGGCGATTTATTACTCCCATACTACAATACTGGGCGGCAAATAAACCTACTGATTTTCCAAATTACCCCGCAGGCACATGGGGACCTAAGGCTGCTGATGATTTAATTGCCAAAGATCATAGAAAATGGAGACTGATTTAATGAGCACCCCTCTACTGGTTACACCACCTAATATTGAAACTCAGCTTTCTAAATTTTGGGATGGCCTAGAAGGATCTAATAAAATTAGAGCCTGTCTTTTTAACCTAATTATCTTTACTACAGGTGATAAGCGCAGTGATTATCTCCATGCGGTGACAAAAAGAGTGATCGAGAAATTTCCTTCTCGCGTGATTTACATCACAAAGCACGAAAAGCAACTTGAGGAAATGCAGACAAAAGTGTCAGTCATTTCTCCAAACAAAGACCAACCAGATGTCGCTTGCGACTTTATTGAGATCGATATCCCGCAAAGCCAAGAGAATAAAGTCCCTTTTCTGATTTTACCTCATATTCTCCCAGATCTACCTGTGTATGTTCTTTGGACAGAGGATCCCTTGCTTGAAAATCCAATCGCGATCCAATTAGAAAAGCTCGCAACACGTATGATTTTTGATTCAGAAGCTACAAAAAATTTACATCAATTCGCTCTGAACATCTTACATCGCAAAAACCAATTTTCTTGCGATATTGCAGATTTAAATTGGGCTCGAATTGAAAGCTGGCGCAATCTTCTTTCCGCTGCGTTTCATTCATTAGATAAATTTACTCAGCTAAAGAACGCAAAAGCGATCTCTATTGTTTATAACAACTTTGAAACACCCTTTTTATGCAATACAAAAACCCCAGCACTTTACCTTCAAGGATGGATTGCATCTCAGATGGGTTGGAAATGTAAAAAAGTTGATCTGCAGGGACAAAACCAAGTTTTGACCTACCTCGGCAGCGATAAAGACATCACAGTAACTCTGGAGCCAAAGTCTTACTCCCAGATGCCCTCTGGAAATGTCCTTTCTTGCAAGATTACAACGTATAACAACGAACAGTTTTATTTTGAGCGCAGTCTCACCCACCCGCAACAAATTACAATCAGCATATCCTCTCAAGAAAAATGCGAGCTCCCCTCTCAATACCTATTTACTAAATCAGAATCTGGACATTCTTTAGTCAAAGAAATTTCGCATTCAGGAACAAGCTCCCATTACATGAACTTACTACAACTTATCTCTAGCTCGGAATATAAAAACTTATGTTAACACAGCCTATTAAACCTTTTATCTTCGATGAAAAAACAGAAATTTTCGTTCCTGGTGATAAAGAAGCCACTATTTACTTTAGTGTTGCGCAATTTTTAAGCATTGCGAAAAAGGCTATCGATACAAAGGGAAGTTTTTTTGTGGCCCTTTTCGGAGGATCTACGCCTAAACCCATTTATGAACTTCTCTGCGCCCGCGACGATTCAAGAAAAGTAGATTGGTCAAAAGTTCATATTTTTTGGAGCGACGAACGAAATAAAGCTCCAACAGATTCGGAAAGCAATTATCACATGGCGATGCATCACGGAATCCAAAAATTGCCGATACCAGAAGAAAACATCCATCGTATGCATGCAGAAGAGAAGATAGAGCAAAATGCATTTGAATATGAGAAAACCATTAAAAGAGTTCTTAAAGACCAGCCTTTCGATCTCGTTATGTTAGGTATAGGTGATGATGGGCATACAGCCTCTTTATTTCCTAAAACAGAAGCTCTCCGTATGAACGATCGTTTAGTTGCAGCCAATTTTGTTTCCCAAAAAAACACCTGGCGCATGACGATGACCTATCCTTGTATCAACGCCGCTAAAAATATTGTAATTTACGTTTTGGGGCCTGATAAGAAAGAAATTTTACATAAAGTGTTTGCAGAACCAGCACCTGCCGAAAAGTTCCCTTGCCAGCTGGTCGGTACAGCAAAAAACAAAGCTTGTTGGATTACAGATATTGCAGCAGCCGAGTTAATTTACCCTTTACTTCTCACAAAACCCAAAGGTTCGGACTTCCTGTAGAAAGCTGCAAACAAGAGAAATTATCTCGTTTGCTTCCACTTAGGGTCTATGGTCCCATAACAATAACATCTGCAATGAGCGGCATGTGGTCCGATGCAAAATGACCATCTACCAAGGCTGGCTCAACTGCATGGGCCAAAACAAGGACAGACCTTGAGACGAAGATATGATCAAGGAAAATTCCAGGAGTTCCCATTCCTTCAAATCCTTCTGACTTGCCAATACGGTTTGTAAAAGTAGAGATTGGACCTACATGGCCTAATAAGGATCTTTCTCTAGAATTTGTTATTCTCCCTTTCCTAAGTAAACGCTCTGTCCTATCTCCATCATAACAAGGAAGGGTCTTTATATCGGGTCTATTGGCAAATGTATTCATATCCCCTGTAAGAATCACAGCGTTTGTTTCTGCATAAGGCCTTATGATTTTAGCAACTTCCATAGCGACTCTCTCTCTTGCATCAGGCAAGAAAAAAGGAAGGTGCACATTAAACACATACGATTTCTTTCCGCTCATCTTGTCCAAAAGATGCACCATAGTAAGAGGGATCCCAACTGCTTTATGGGGAATGTCCCATGTTTGTCCCTCTAGAAGCGTAAAACGATCCTTTCTATACAAAACCCCATCCTGGTCCCCATTCTTCCCTGCATAGAAAAAGCCATACGTATTTCCAATATTTTGCATGAGCTTTTCTACTTGATGGGACTGCAATTCCTGAATGCAAAGCACATCGGGCTGCATAGACTCTACCATCTCGAGTAACCTTGGCAATCTACTTGGAAAGCGGTTTTCAGGAGCAAGCTTATGATCATTACGATCAAATAGCATATTATAGGAGACAACCCGGATCTTTTCGTCGGATCTTTCTAAAGCCCTGCGTATCACTTTAATCTGATTTGTAGAGTATTTCTTAGGGTCTAGGTTTTTTACGTCTTGGATCTCTTCCAAAATCGGTAGGATAGAATGCTCTATTTTTGCAGACAGCAAGGAGCTACTAAAAAGGGCTAAAAAGAGGCAGGTTTTGTATTTCATTTATAGTACCCAGGTTTATGTAAAGGCCGTTATTTTGCCTTACTATATGGATTTTTTAAAACCTGTAAAACCCTGAAAACACAACTTATTGACAATCAGCATATTAGATAATAATATAAACAGCTAACAATCAATATTATAC
>JABEVM010000192.1 GCA_013041585.1 Chlamydiota bacterium | reverse complement strand
TGGGATCACTTGTAAGCCATTTGGTATTACACTATACCTTCTATTTCTAAATGCGTACTCAATACCAAGCAATGCATCAAGCATTGCTTGGTATTGAGTACGCATTTAGAAATAGCAGGTATAGTGTAATACCAAATGGCTTCCAAGTGATCCCAATGGCTTCTATCCAGTATGCCTATCTTCATATCAATGATTTTAAAGAAAAAGGCAATCCGCTGCATGCTATGAAAATTTCAAAACAAAATGTAAAATCTTTGCGCTCTAACTTAGGGGTAAGATTCGACTACACTTGGAAAAATAGTGATATAGAATTCTCCCCTGCTGTAAATTTAGGCTGGCAGCGAGAATTTTTAGACAAAAAATACACTCTAGACTTCACCCCTCTTACCTTCCAAGAATTTGGCTTTTCAGTAAAACTACCACGCTCAGGAAGAAATATCGCTTTAGCCGGAATTGATCTCTTACTGACTCTCTTTGATAGGCACGGTTTAGAAGCTGGCTATGATTTTGAGTATAATTCCCTTTACCATACACACTTTGTCTACATGAGCTATAACGTTCGGTTTTGATTATGTTGTAAGATGCATGTAGCATAAATAGCCCGCTGTTACTATCAACAATAACCCCATTGAAAGGTTAAAGAGACGTAAACGAAAATGACTATTCAATAAAAAAGATATTTTAGCTCCCAAAACCGCCCAAACACCCAATGAAACATAACAAACAAGAAAGTATATAATGGTAAATGTTAAAAGCGGGCCATAGCTTTCTGAACTAGAAAAAAGGGAAACGCCCGATACACAAGCAATCCATGCCTTAGGATTTAACCATTGAAGTAAAAAGCCTTCGTAAAATTTAGGGACAGCCCTTTTTTTCACTTCGATCTCAGGCTTTGAAAAGGCTATTTTGTAACCTATATACATAATGTATAACGATCCCCCAATAGCCAGGTATGTCAGAAAAAACGGATAGGTTTTAATAAACTCAAAAAAAACAAACCCCGTAAAAAGTAGTAATAATATAAAGCCTATGGTCGCTCCTGACACATAAGAGATTGTTTTCTTTACACCATAATTAACACCCGATGAAAGAATAATCATGTTCACAGGCCCTGGAGAAATTGACATCGCTAAAGAAAATGAGAACATCGCAAATAAAAGGGACATAGTTAACATTCCTTAATAGAAGGATTTAAAATAGTAAGCAGGAGTTAATTTTTTCCTGGTGAGCAATCAAAACTTTATTATCCTGCTTAGGATAATCAGCAAACCAAAATTCTAGCTACCATTTTTTCTTAAATCCAACTTTTTCAAAAGAATGATATAGAAAATCAGCGGAGAATGGAGGGACCAATTCGTACCATTTCCTTGATCCCTGTTCATATCAAAATCTCCTGTTATCAGAACTTGCCTATTTATCAGGTTCTAGCTACGAAAATTGGAGAGCTGAAAATACTAGGAATGTCCATCGAAGAAATCTCCGGTAGACTAAGAATCAATAGAAAAACAGTTAGAAAGGGATTGGCTCACAAAGTAGATATTAGCATTCTCTTGAAATTACACCCCGAACTTCACCAACAATTCTAAAGTCATTCGATGCTAGAAAAGGAGCATGAACTGGGTTTAATGAAATAAGAATTATGGAATTTCCATCTCTTTGTATTTTCTTAATTAATGCCTCTCCATTATTTATGCATATTGCCATTACAGGGCTTTCAATACTTATTACTCGCCTTCCAATAACAAAATCTCCTTCATTAATTCTAGGCGCCATAGAATCGCCTCTTGCTTTTACAAGAAAAGCTTCATGGGATGAGAATGAAAGTAATCTGGTTGCAATCGGAATTCGATCAATAGGATGGTTATCCAAAAACGTTCCATTTTGCCCACATTGAGCAAGCCCATATAAATTTAACCAAGCAATTTCCTTTTCTGGACCTTGATGCAAAACTTGATAATCACGGGGATTATGTGGATTCCGTTTTAGGTGTCCTCTTTTTTCAAGCTGAGCAAGATGGTGTGCTACAACGCTAGTGGAAGATATTCCCAACGAAATCTGCATTTCACGTATCGTAAGGAGAGCGTCGGAATTTTTAATAAGCAACTCAAGAAGTTGCTCTTGTATGTTGTGGAGTTTTGTTTTCTTCATGGACTCATTTTCACATGTTTTTTCTAAACCGTCAACAGAACAAAATAGAGAACAGAAAAAACTGTTCTTATCTTCTTGAGATAAATGTCTCATCAAATTAAAATTAAAATTTGCATAAAAGAATGGGCTACTTTAGGAGATAAAATAATGAACAAAAATCTAACTGAAACAGTGCATCATCAAACCTTTGAATCACTAAAACAAGAAGAAAATGAAAGCGAATTTTGGAGTGCACGAAAATTATCAAAAGTTCTCGAGTACTATGAATATCGCAATTTTCTTCCTGTTATTGAAAAAGCGAAAGTAGCGTGCAAAAACAGCGGTCACGATATTGATGACCATTTCGTGGATATCCACGAAATGGTCGATATAGGTTCAGGAGCACGACGACAAGTGTCTGATTTAAGATTATCTCGCTACGCCTGCTATTTAGTTGTTCAAAATGGTGATCCAACAAAGTCTGTTATTGCCAACGGCCAAACATATTTTGCAATTCAAACACGTCGGCAGGAACTTTCTGATAACCAAACCTTTCAACAATTAAAAGAAGATGAGAAACGTCTTTTTCTGAGAAACGAACTTCGTGAGCATAATAAACAATTAGTTGAAACCGCTCAACAAGCAGGAGTTGAAACGACTTTTGATTTCGCCGTATTTCAAAATCATGGATATCGAGGTCTTTATGGTGGATTAGATGCAAAAAACATCCATCAGCGTAAAGGATTAAAAAAGAATGAAAAAATTTTGGATCACATGGGAAGTACAGAGCTAGCTGCCAACTTATTTAGAGCTACCCAGACAGAAGAAAAACTTCGACGAGAAAATGTTCAAGGAAAAAGTAAAGCAAACGAAACTCATTTTCAAGTAGGAAGAAAGGTACGCCAAACTATTGAAGAACTAGGAGGTACAATGCCAGAAGATTTACCAGCTGCTGAAAAATCTATAAGATTATTAGAAAAGCAAACAAACGAGAAATCTATAAAACATAAGGACGAGTTATGAAAAAAA
Source organism: Chlamydiota bacterium (assembly GCA_013041585.1). Classification (GTDB taxonomy): domain Bacteria; phylum Chlamydiota; class Chlamydiia; order Chlamydiales; family Rhabdochlamydiaceae; genus JABEVM01. Next base: position 2,711 of record JABEVM010000192.1, on the reverse strand, counting down.
CTCAGAAAAGCGGCTATAATTATGAGAAAAAAATGTCAGAAAAAAGAGGCGTTCATATAGGAGGTCCTGGACGTCCTGATTACAAAAGAGGAAATGCGCTAGGAGAAGTAAAAGCAACAGCCCAACCAGTAGATACAGGTACTCTAAAAAAGCTCCGCAGTAAAAGAATAAAAGAAGTAGAAAGTAAAAGTGGCTTTACTAAGCCAGCTAAGCCGTTTGCTAAGAAAGAACAAATGGTATTAAGAGAAAAAGGTAGACTTATCAAATAGGAACAAAGTAATTACCCTAATCTTAACATAAAAAAACCCTAGTCTAATAGACTAGAGTTAGCGTTCGGACCAGGCAGCCACCAATTCGAACTTTTTCTCAAATACCTATAAAGCTTAAAACCAAAAAAATATTGTTTTATTTTCTTTTATCCTCGATACAGAAGTTATTCCTTCCAAGAAAGTTTCGCTTCATTCTAATGATAGAATGAAAAAGGATCATCCATGAAATTAGCTCATTCTCACATCCTGACGATCAATGGCGGCTCATCAAGCATCAAGTTCGCGCTGTTCGAGGTTACTGATTCACTTAAGCGAATTGTAGAGGGTGCAATTGATCGAATTGGTTTACCAGGGTCGTCATTTCATGCAAAAGGTTCAAGCGAGGCAGACAACTTTTCCCAGATAGTTAAGGCAGTGGATCACATGGAGGCAGTCGGCATACTGATGGATTGGGTCCAAAAGCGTAGTAAGCATACTGCATTGACTGCAATAGGCCATCGCGTAGTGCATGGTGGTCCGAAGTACTTTAAGCCTCAGAGAGTCACTTCGCAAATGATTAAAGAGCTGCATGCACTTAGCCCATTCGATCCCGAGCATCTGCCAGAAGAGATACTGCTCACCGAGGCGTTTCATAAAAGATTTCCTGATCTACCCCAAGTAGCCTGTTTCGACACAGCTTTTCATCATGATCTGCCACGCGTAGCTAAGATGCTCGCGATCCCTCGCCGCTACGAAGCGAAAGGAGTGCGGCGATATGGATTTCACGGACTATCCTATGAGTTTCTTATGGGAGAACTCGCTAGACTTAATGGACCTAAAGCAGCGCAAGGACGAGTCATCTTGGCTCACCTCGGCAACGGCGCTAGCTTAGCTGCAGTGCAAGGTGGTAAATCTATCGATACAAGCATGAGCCTGACTCCGACAGCCGGTATACCGATGAGCACTAGATCGGGGGATCTCGATCCAAGTCTTGTTTGGTATCTAGCACGCACCGAGGGCATGGATGTAAAACAATTTAATGAGATGGTCAATTTTCAATCGGGACTCCTTGGCATGTCTGAGACCAGCTCAAATATGCAAGATTTACTTAAAAATGAAATGCAGGATGTGAGGGCCGCTGAAGCAATCGCTCTCTTTTGTTATCAGGTCAAGAAATGGATTGGTGCATTCTCAGCAGCTCTTGGCGGACTAGATACACTTGTGTTTGCTGGAGGTATTGGAGAGAATGCGCCTACAGTCCGTGCCCGAATTTGTGATGAGTTAGAATTCCTTGGAATCAAGCTTCATGAAAAGAAAAATACAGCGAATGAAGACATAATTTCTGCAAGTGACAGCCAAGTTACAGTCCGCGTCATTCAAACAGACGAAGAACAGATGATTGCCAAAACAGTTTGTAAAATTCTTAGCCTTGGAAAGAAATAAAATGAACACCAACACTCTTTCTCCAGAATTACTCCAAAAGATCAATGCGTACTGGCGCGCAGCAAATTATCTATCTGTCGGTCAGATTTATCTTTATGATAATCCCCTACTAAAGGAGCCGCTACAATTGTCTCATGTGAAGCCCCTCGTAGTTGGACACTGGGGCACGACACCGGGTCAGAACTTCATCTATGTACATTTGAACCGAATCATCAAAAAATATGACCTGAATATGTTCTACATCGCAGGTCCCGGCCACGGCGGCCCGGCGCTTGTTGGAAATACGTATCTCGAAGGCACCTACAGCGAAATTTATCCTGATATCAGCCAGGACGAAGCTGGACTACAAAAACTATTCAAACAATTTTCGTTTCCAGGCGGAATTTCCAGTCATGTTGCACCGACAACACCGGGATCAATTCACGAAGGTGGCGAACTGGGATATTCTCTCAGCCATGCCTTCGGAGCTGTGCTTGATAATCCTGACCTGATCGTCGCCTGCGTTATAGGAGATGGTGAAGCAGAAACTGGTCCTTTGGCAACCGCATGGCATTCAACCAAATTTCTCGATCCAATTACCGACGGAGCTGTGCTGCCGATCTTGCATCTCAATGGGTACAAGATCAGCAATCCGACTATCTTAGCTCGCATCGAGCACGAGGAATTGGAGCAATTCTTGCGAGGATGCGGCTGGACGCCCTACTTTGTAGAGGGCGATGAACCGGAAAAGATGCACGAACTCATGGCTAGTACTTTGGAAAAAGTGAGTGAAGATATTTTACAAATCCAAAATAATGCGCGCAAAAAAAACGATACCACAAGGCCGCGTTGGCCCATGATAGTCTTAAAATCTCCAAAAGGTTGGACCGGACCAAAAGTTGTGGATGGCCTTCAAGTTGAAGGAACATTTCGATCTCATCAGGTGCCGCTTCTAGTAGACCAGGAGCATCCAGGTCATGTCAAGCAACTTGAAAGCTGGATGAAAAGCTACAAGCCAGAGGAATTGTTCGATAAAAATGG
>JABEVM010000191.1 GCA_013041585.1 Chlamydiota bacterium | reverse complement strand
TCTAAGTATAGAACAGAAGCTGCATTTTTTGGTGCGGAGACGAGAGTTTTTTCGCAAAAAAAAGGTCTTAAAAAAAAGTGCTTTTTTTTATGGAAAATAATTTTTGACCTGCCCACAATGTGGCTTTTAGCATTTTAGAATTTTATTGCTCAGGTATGCTTTTGCAGCCGTATAAAACCATGGAATTAGGCACTTTTTTGGTCATGAAGAATTGGAAGAAGACTGCGTATGAAGTTGTTGTTGTGCGTTCATGGTGGATGTGGGTTGTGATTGTCTTTTGTTATTTATTCTATTCCCATGGTATAAGAAAAAAAAATGAGCAACAAGCAGACTTACAGGCCCGCCTTATAGGTTTGGAGTCTATGCAGCTTTTAGCTCTGCAAGAACGGGAAGATCTTCTCCTGCAAATCAATAGTCAGAGCGATCCTGATTGGATCGAGCTTACTTTGAAAAAAGGTTTGGGAGTCGTACCAGAAGGACAAGTGAAAGTGTACTTTAAAAAAGAAGAATAGGCTTGTGGTTATACCTTTTCTAATCATTCTTTTACTCGTGTTCTTAATCGGTTCCGCTCTTTGCTCTGCCTCGGAAACCGCTCTTTTTTCCCTGTCTTCGATGAAAGTCAAAATTTTTAAAGAGGATAAAGATAAGCGCAAGCAGCTTATTGCTTATCTACTTTCCAATCCCAATGAGCTTCTTGTCACCCTCATGATGTTAAACATCATCATGAACATCATGATACAGAACGTCGTTGCTAATATATTTGGCTCTACTTCGAACTGGTGGCTAAACGTAGGGGTTCCTCTTGCTTTAACTCTTATTTTGGGTGAAATTATCCCAAAATCTATTGGCCTTGCCAACAATGAGAAGCTGTCTTATTACTCAGCTGAACCGATTGAGAAACTTCAAAAGCTTCTTCTTCCGGTACGACGCAGTTTAAATATCATATCGAGTTATTTGGGCAGATTTTTATTCTTTTTCCTGCAGAAGGAAAAGAACATCTCTATTGATGAGCTTGAGCATGCCTTAAAAGCTTCAACTCAATATGGAGTTCTCAATCAAGAAGAGGCTGAACTTGCAAGCGGCTACCTTCAGCTTCAACAATCAACAGTAAAATCCTTGATGCGTCCTAGAGAAGATGTGATTTTTTTCGATATAGAGCAGCCGGTTTCAGATCTGATCCATTTGTTTGTAGACAAAGAGTGCTCTCGTATTCCTGTTTGCCAAGAAAGTTTTGAAAATGTGCTAGGCGTGATCTCAAGTAGGATATTTTTTCTACATGGGCCTAAGGTCCAGACATCTCAGGACCTGCTTCCTATTTTGAAAAAGCCTTTTTTTATACCTGAAACGACCTTAGCCCATACTCTTATGAAAAATTTCTATGAGTCGAAAGAGTCACTTGCGCTTGTTGTTGATGAGTATGGCTCCATTTCTGGCATTATCTCGTTAGAAGACTTAGTTGAAGTCGTAGTAGGGGAGATTTCAGACCGTAGGGATGAACAGAAAAGATATACGAAAGCAGGTCCTGATGTGATCATCGCGAGTGGTAAATTAGAACTTACGGAAATGGAAGAAATTTTCGACGTTGAGCTCAAAAGCGAACATAATATGGTGACTGTAGGTGGATGGCTTACCGAACAGATGGGCGATATTCCTAAGGCCGGTACAAAATATATTACAGATGATTTTCTTTTCCATGTACTTAGCAGTGATCAAACTCGAATTCGCCGAGTGTACATCCGCTCCTTAAAAAACCACCCTACTAAGAAGAGAAAACCAGCATCATGAGCAGTACCGCACAATTTTTTCTATTATTCACCTTTTTTTGCCTAGTTGTGCAAGCCTTCTTCTCAATGCTTGAGATGGCTATTGTCTCTATTAACAAAGTTCGCCTTCAATATTACGTTAGCAAAGGTAACCGCAGAGCGATTTGGATAAGCAAACTCCTCAATCACCCGGCCCAGCTTTTTGGCACAACTCTGATCGGTGTGAACTTGGCCATGCAGCTTGGTTCGGAAGCCTCTCGTCAATTTTATATGTCAATCGGCCTAAGCCCCGATCTAGCTCCGATCACACAGATCTTTCTCGTGCTGGTTTGCGCAGAACTCGCTCCTATGTTTGCCGGTAGAAGATATGCTGAGCATGCATCTATGTTAGGTGTTGGGATTGTATACTTTTGTTCCCTAATCTTATTACCGATTAATTGGTTTTGCGACCTTATCTGTAAACTCGTTTACCGTCTTTTTGGTCCTCCTAGTAATTTAGGAATTTCTCTTTCAAGAGAGGAAATTCAAAAAGTATTAGAAGGGGATACGATTTCAACGAAAACAGAAAAAGAAGATATTGGAAATGTCGTGAAGAATATCTTCACTCTCAAAAACAAAGTGGCCAAAGATCTCATGCAGCCGCTCGAAAATGTCCTGCTCATTCACTCTAAAAGTACTTTAAAGGACATGAGGGACCTTCTCCAAGAAAAATTCGTGCCTTACGTACCGATCTATCATAACAGTATTCAGAACATTGTGGCGATCGCGTATCCAAGAGATTTGCTAAGAGTGGGGGATAGTGTCAGAGTAAGAGATTATGGCCGGGTTCCTTGGTTTATCACAGAGAATGTCTCGATTTTACAAATTTTGAAACAATTCCGCCGCAATAACCAGAGCGTTGCTGTAGTGCTCAATGAATCGGGCTTTGCAGTTGGGATCTTAACCCTTGATGAGATCATCGATGAGATTTTTGAAAGAGTCGATGACTGGATAGCTTTCGGAGAAGGAGTGCCTGAGTTTCAGCAAGTTTTTGTTGATAAAACCTTCCCTGGAGATACAAAGCTCTCTGATTTCAATAAGCATTTCCACGTCTACCTTAGCTATGAAAATGTAGAAACTCTCGAGCAACTCGTAACCGTCCTTTTAGGGCATACCCCAAGTAAAGGGGAGACGGTTCGCATTGACCAGTTCTTGCTAACTGTAGAAGAAGCTCCTCTCATTGGCGAGAAAATGATTTCGGTTCGAACCGTCTATTAAAAAAAGTCTTACTAGGTGTGATTTTTTTTACACTTAAAGCCTCTAAAAATCTTAAAAATTAAATAACAATAATTTTACTATATAATTTCCTGTTATTAACTTCCCTGGATCTGTAATTTAATTGATTTTAATTACATGTTTTGATATTATTTTTTTTGTTATTTTAATCTTTTCTAAATGGAATGAAAATGTTTGGCAAAGTATTAACAGGAACTATTGTCGCAGGGGTAGCAACGGGCGCTATTCTTCATAAAATGTACGGTTCAAATAATTCTCAGGCATCGACAGTTACCTCAAACTCCATGCCTACTGGATTATCTAAAGATGATCAGAATACAATTAGATTTATAACTGGCGCTAGAAAAACTCTTTTTGCAGTATTAGTTGGGGGAACTTCAGGTGCAGCTGCAGGTGCTGGAATTGGTGTTCTTGTAGGACGGGTGTTATTTACTAATAATCCGTCGATTGATGCTTTAGGGGGAGGGGTTGATATCTTAGGGAAAGTGCTTATGGTTATTGTGTTAGGAGGTGTAGGTACAGGCTATGGATCTGTAACAGGAGCTACATACAGTTTCTTAAACTATATTCGTGGATAATAATTTTCTAAGAAAGGAAGGCTTTTGGGCTCAAAGGCCTTCTCTTTACTAGTTGTTAGCCAAAGCCCTTTTCATTCTCGAAACGATATTCACAAGTAGTGAGACAGCCATTTCTACTTCGCTTTTTGTTGTAAATCTGCTAAGGGAAAACCGGATTGCGCTCTGCGCTAAGGATTTTTCTAGTCCCATATTTCGTAGCACTCTAGAAGGCTCTAATGCGCCTGAGGAGCAAGCAGATCCATGACTTGCTGCAATTCCTGCTAAATCCAAATGAATCAAAAGCGACTCTCCATCAAGTCCTGGGAATGAGAGATTGGAAGTGTTGCATACTCTAGGTCCTGATCCATTTATCACTACATTTCCAAGTTGATTTACAAGAGTGGTCTCGAAATAGGCTTTAAGAGATTGCATTTCCTCTGTAGCTTTTGGAAGCTCTATTTCAAGCAGTTCAATTGCTTTTGCAAGCCCAACAATTCCAGGAAGATTTTCCGTCCCGCTGCGTTTTCCATACTCCTGTCCGCCACCAAGGAGCAGGGGAGGAATAGATAACGTAGAGCGGAGGAAAGCAAGACCAATCCCTTTAGGGGCATGTAATTTATGTCCGGAAAATGCCATAGCGGAGACTCCATCTGGAACATGGAAAGGTTCTTTCCCAAGGAGCGCAACCCCATCAACAAAGAAGGGGATTCCTTTAGCTTTAGCAAGGTTTGCAATCCCTTCAATATCTGTTTTCACACCGGTTTCGCTATTGGCAGCGCTTAGAGCAATAAAGCAGGTATCTGGAGTAATCGACTCTTCTACTTGAGAAAGAGTTACAGCGCCTGTAAGACCAACTGGCAAAAAGGTCACCCTGCATCCTTGTTTTTCTAAAAACTGAAGTGTGTGGTACACAGCTGAATGTTCTATCGTAGACGAGATGATATGACCTTTGCGCATGGCAAAAAAACCTTGCAAGATCATGTTGATTGCTTCTGTTCCACCTGAGGTGAAGAAAAGCTCATTTGGTTTTACTTGTAAGTATCTAGCGATCGTAGTTCGAGAATTTTGAAGTAGGTTCCTAGCTTCTTGTCCAAAATGATGAATGCTGGAAGGGTTGCCGCCAAATGTGGAAAACACAGGGATCATGGCTTCTAAAACCCTGGGATCCACAAAGGTCGTGGCGTTATTATCCAAATAAATTCTTGTCTTCATGAGTCTACATGCTAAAATAAAGGGGAATAGTATCAATTTTTTCTTGTTTTTGGCAATTTTAATTATTCTTATCGTTTAAAATAAGTAAAAATTCATGTTTGATTATACTGTTTTGAAATAGAGAGATAATTACGGTTTAGTTTCTAGGGAAAACAATTCCGGCTAGTCTTTCAATTTTATCTAAGGAAGTCTCAAATTGGCTAAAAGGTAGATCGCTTTTAATGTCTTCATTAGGAACAAGAAAGGCTTTGAAAGGCTTGTTATCCTTTTGTGAATCGAGAAATACGATCTTATAGAAATGTGTCGGAACCGCGACATTATTTGAACCAATAACTTGATATTTTACATAACGTTTTCCATTTTCTTCATAGGGCAAATAGAGAGGCCCTGTATATACGTGGATGGCCTTATGTTCTTTGGCAAGAGCCCTCACATAGGTTTCTAGTTTTTTCCAATACCCTCGATTAAATTCAGGTTTTTGGGGACTTGCATTAGAATAATAAAAAGTTTCTTTTAAGGCGGTATCGCTTTGTAAGGCATCAGCTGCAGGACAGAGATGGCCTTTATCAAATCCAGACCCTTCATAGTCTTTTGCAGAGGAGCGAAGCTTTCTATGGATTTGAGGGTCTTCTTTAAAATTTTTCTCGCTACGGTCGGCATTTTTTTTAAGATTTTCATCTAAAATATATTCATAGACCCAGCGAGCTTGACGGTGGTGCGCATCATAGGCCATAGAATAGGCGGTACGCTCTATGAGATGTTCAGAAATTGGAAACGTCCTTGTTTCCATTTCTGTAAAGCAAAAGAAGAGAGATACGCATGCAAAAAAAGATCCAAGCGCGAGCAAAGTCTTTTTCATTTTCCCCCTATCATCTGTTTATGCAAAATCTAACTTGGTATGAGACCAGCTATTTTTTTACATAGCATAAGGGGATAAATTACGAAACTGTTTTGCTTAGAGTGATTCAAGCTTCCTTTCGAAATCGTTATAACACCTATCACGTTGCTTTGTCAGCTGATCGAGGCTTTTATAGAGCTGATCGATGGTATTTTGTCTGACCCCAATTGCCTTGTAAAGTTCTTGGGTCTCCTTGCTTTCTTGGCCCTTTGCTATTTCAATGACTTGCTTTTGGGCTTGTTGCTGCTCAATTTCTAGCTTAGTAATTTGGGCTTCTGTTTGCGAAATTTCCAGATCTAAGGGTTTAAGCTCTTTTGATCTTTCCATGATCAGTTCAGCTCGGAGTCTTTTGTTATCTGCAGGGGAGGATGCTTTCTTCTTATTTTTTTTCGTATCCGCCTCCTCTTCCCATCCCAGTTTTTCTAAAAACTCTTCGTAGCCTCCAAGGAAAACATCTTGTCTGCCTTGATGGCAGATGACGATTTTGTTTAAATTCATCCTTTTTAAGATCTGTTCACTGTGGGTTACAAGAATTACGGAGCCTTGAAACTCTTCCAAAGCGTCTATGAGAGTTTCAATTGATTCCATATCAAGGTGGTGAGTGGGCTCATCCAAAAGAAGTAAGTTACAGGGGCTTGCTAAAATTTTCCCGAGAAGAACCCTGCTTTTTTCTCCTCCTGATAAAACGGATGTGACTTTCTCAGCTTTCTCGCTACTGAACATCATTACACCGCAGATCGCTTTTACTTGTGTTCTATTGAGCTTGGGATTGCTAAGGGAAATTTCTTCTTCAATGGTATGTTTAGGATGGAGCCTATCTATATTAGTTTGCCCAAAGTATCCAATGCGTACATTTTCAGAATGTTTAATGGTGCCGGAGTTGGGAGTAAGCTCTTTAGCGAGCAGTCGTAAAATAGTCGATTTACCTCTGCCGTTTTTTCCAATGATTGCAATTCGCTCTCCTTTTTCCACCGCAAGAGAGAGATTTTCTATGAGAGGGGGATTTGCATCGGGAGTATAAGAGAAAGATACATTTGTAGCTTCAAACATGTTTTTCCCAAAGAAAGGAGCTTCATGAAACCTGAAATCTAGACTATTGATCCCTTTGAGTTTTTCCAATACGGGGATTTTTTCGATCATTTTCTGTCTTGATTGCGCCTGGGCAGCTTTAGTAGCTTTGGCGCCAAATCGTTCAATAAAGCCTTGCGCATGCTCCCGTTTTTTTTCTAAAGTTTGCCTTGTTTTTTCATGGATCTCTTCTTGCTCAAAAATTTGGCTGTAAAAGGCAATCGTGTTTCCAGGGAATTTCTGCACTTTCTGACGGTGAATTCCCATAGTGTGGGTGCATACGCTATCCATAAATTCTCGATCATGGGAGATCAGGATGAATTCACCTTTCCACTGTTTTAGAAACCTTGCAAACCAGCGGATCGAGACAATATCTAGATAGTTGGTCGGTTCATCAAGAAGAAGGCAATCAGGTTCGCTAATGAGCACTTTTGCTAAATGGAGTCTTAGCTGATATCCTCCGGAAAAATCACTTGTAGCCTTGTCCATATCTTCTTCTTTAAAGCCAAGGCCAAAAAGGATTTTTTCCGCTTTATAGATGTTTTCCTCTTCCCCTTTAGGTAACCCTAAAGCCGCTTCTTCAAGTAGTGTAGGTTTTGTAAAGTGAATGTGCTGATCTAGAATGCCAAGTTTATATCCCTTACTTAAAATGATTTTCCCAGAGTGTGGTTTTTCTTTGCCGGTTATAATGCGGAAAAGGGTTGATTTTCCAGAGCCGTTTCGACCGACTAGGCCGCAGCGCTCTCCATCTTGAATGGTAAAGGTTGCTTTTTCAAATAAAGGATCGCCATGATAGGCCATCGACAGTTCTTCTACATAAATCATAAAAAATTTCTTAAATTTAGAGGAGTGAGAAGGATTATAGAAGAAAATCCCATAAGTGAAAAGCGTTAAGGTTGCCTTTTTAAGGCTCCCTTACGATTTTTTAACGTAAGGGAGAGAAATATTAGAGCTGCTGAATAAGCTCTGAAATAAGTAAAGATACCTTAGGCTCAGCTGTCTTGATCGTTTCAATGATGACGGGGATGTTGATCGGTTGGAGAGTATCGGGGTTGCAACTATCAGTAATGATAGAGATTCCAACAACTCTCATGCCCATATGTCTTGCCACGAGATTTTCTGGCACTGTAGACATTCCTACGGCATCGGCCCCTAAAGTATGTAACATGCGATATTCCGCTCTTGTCTCAAAAGCCGGTCCCAGCATGGCCGCATAAATTCCCTTTTTTATACTAATATGACTATTTTTTGCGATTTTCTCTAATGCGGAGATGAGGCTTACATCATAGGGTTCGAACATATCAACCCAACGAGGACCTACTTGTGGATCATTAGGGCCTGTGAGGGGGCTTCCAGATAACAGATTGAGCTGATCTTGGATGATCATGATATCACCTGGTTGATATTTGGGATTCACTCCACCTGCTGCATTGGTCATAATGAGGGTGTTGGCTCCAAGAGCTTTCATCACTCGAATAGGATAAGTGATTTGTTGTGAAGTATAGCCTTCGTACAAATGCAATCTTCCTTGCATGGCCACGACAGGTTTACCTTTATATGTTCCAAGTATTAGTTTTCCATCATGGAACTCATTCGCTGTGATCGTAGGGAACCCAGGAATATCGCCATAGGGGATTTCGGCTTCTATTTCGATTTGATCAGCCATTCCTCCTAGACCCGTTCCGAGAACAATTGCGATTTCCGGCTCGAGCTGTGATTTTTGTTTAATAAAAGAAACGGACTTGGCTAAGGTTTCTGAAAGTGTTTCAGATGGCGTGTGTTCTACAGATTTACTAATTAGTTCTGCGCTGATCGGCTTTTTTGAAACGATCTCCATTGCAAGCAATGGATTGCTTATAAGGCACACAGTTGAAAGTAAAATAAACCATGGAATACTACGATTTTTCATTTTTAACTCCGCATTAATGAAAACAAAGCGAGTATGTAGATTTTTTTTGAAACACGCAACAAAAATGCGGAGAGTATGCTTTAGGTGGCTTTTAAGTTCTGAATGAGTCTTTCCACTTCGCCCAGAGCTTCTAAAAGATCATGCGGGTTTGCATTTTTCTGCTGAGTTTTCAGATCCTCTGCATATCTTTGGAATTCACTGATCACTTTTGTGGTAGATTTTGCGCCTTCATCTTTATGAAAAACGGCAGATGTTTTTTGATGCCAGTTCATTTGCTTGCTTATATCAATGAAACGCTCCATCTCCCAATTGAGCTTCTCGAGTTCTTTTGAAGATTTGATCGTTTTTTTAAATTCATTACATACATTACGAAAATAACGATGGAGTTCTTCTCCTGGTGCTCCGGAAAAATTTGCTGGTAGTGCCATAGCCTTTACTCCTTTTGGTTTACAATGATGTAAAAAAAACATTACTCGTATTGGCAATTATAGAAAAGAGCTTTTTAGGTGCTTGAAGGTTTCAATTTGGGGTAAAGAAGGGGAAATAAAAAACGCTGCATTTCAAAGAAATACAGCGTTTGTATTGGAGTAAATCGATTGTTGTCTAAAAAGCCGTACTTAGACTGGCGGCAGAAGATTCCATTCTACTGTAGCAATAAACTGCTCCATGTCCTCAAATGTAACGAAAGGTGATACAATCGCTCCGATTAGACCTGCCTTCGCTAGAAGAACTCCTCCAATAATGGATGGTATCCCTCCTGTGCAGGCTGTTGCAATTCCGGCAAGCATAGTAATAATAAAACAAGCGACGCTTGTAATCTTAGCTCTTTGCTCTGCGGCCTTCACATCTGATTCGGCCTTTGAGACTCTTTCATTTGCAAAAGTTTCCACTGCTGAAGTACTTGTTTGTGATTTGTTTCCATTTACCAAGTTTTTTTGGCTAATGTCAGCCTTTATAGCTAAGACTTGACCTTGTACTTTTTCGAGCTCTTTTTTGCATCCTTGCCATTCTTTATATCCACTTACTGCCGTAGCTACCCCATAAGTGAGTGCCGCTACTGTAGCGGTTCCTGAAACGATTGCTCCCATAGTATTACCCCTATAT
>JABEVM010000190.1 GCA_013041585.1 Chlamydiota bacterium | reverse complement strand
GTGTCTATGCTATATTTTTGAATAAAATCTTTTCATTCATGGGTAAAATAAGGAAAATAGGAACATGATACAATGTCATGGGCACAAAATCTGCATTTTCTACCTATGACAAGGTGATATTTACTCTAAAAAAGCCTAAGCTTCGATCTTCCTCAGAGAGACTTTTATTTTTGCATTAGGCTCTCTTCGAACTGTACGAATCGCGATACGATAGTCATAGGCTTCAAAACGATTTTCTCCCTTTGTAGCTATTTGGCTTGCTCTATTTCCTCTGGAAAGATGTCCTACATATCTTCCAGTGCCTTCAATAACTTCAAAGGCTATTTTCCAGGAAATGGGAAACGAAGAAATATGAAGTGTTTCGTCTAGAGGAAATACCATCCCCTTTCCCGTACTTAACGAAATTGCATTTTTTTGATGAAGGTTTACATAGAGAGAAATCTCCATATGATCATCTTCCTCTTCAGGAATAGAGGTAGGAAGAGTAAAAAATAGATCGATGCCCTGATCCAAGGTCTTATGCTGCACAGCGCAGTTTTCCCCTTCCCAAACTAAACTGTGAAGAAAACTTTTTTCTCCCCACAAAATACGCTGAGGATCCTCTCCCATAGGAGAGAAAACAAATGGGCTTTCTATTTTCTGCAAAGGAAGCTCTTTGGAAAAAGGATACACTAAAGAGGCTTGTAAGTGGAGTGGATGGTCATGGAGCATACGATCGCTATAGGTATGGAAAAGTGCCCCCATAAAAAGATCATATAGGGTAAGTAAAGGCTCACCTTTATCTTGCATCAGGCGTTTTTCTTTTCCAACATAGCTAAGCACATCTCCATTCCAGAAAGAGGCAGCTCTTTCTACTACTTCTATGGGCGCTTCTTTAGTAAAGTCATACATTTGGTAAGCGAGTAAGAAATCTCCCCATTCTGCAGAAGAACTTGGCTGCCAAGCGAAAAATTCTTCTGTTTGCAAGACAGCTTTGCATTTAGCATCGGCTCCTTTAGGAAGTGCGTTTTGTTCTCGCAGGTTGCTTGCAAGCCCTAGAATTGCAGATACAGCTGATTGCAGTTTATTTGTAAGAGACTCACCTAAAATGTTAGTAAATTCCTTTTGCAAGTAAAAAAAGACAGGAAGGAGCTGAAAAGAAAAATTGCGGCTTTTGCAATGAGGATATTCATGAAGATAAACAGGAAAATTTCCCTCTACACGGAAGGCTAAAATCTTCTCAATAATCTCTTTTCCTTCTAACACGTTTTCAGAAAGTCTGGATCTAAAAAGAGCGAGCGCAAAACAGGCGTTTTCAAAAAGCGGAATGGTATCATGCTTATTACTTTCGCTTTCATAACAAAAATGAACAAGACCTGTTTGCAGGTTTTGTCTTTTTCTGCCAGCATCGAGTGCAAGCTCGACCATCTTGCGCTTTTCTTGGGATAGAGTATCAAGCATCATATTTTTTTATTGCCTTTTCTAGCCCTTGAATAAGCCCATGCTGCGAAGCCGATGGGGCTACGATATCAGCTAAGGAGAGCATCTTCTTTGGTGCATTTTCCATCACAATTTTCACATCTGCCTCTACAAGCATAGGAATGTCATTCATGTCGTCCCCTGCTGCAATCACTGGTAGGTTAGGATGTTCTTTGCGGCAAACAAAGCGTACAACATTCCCTTTTGTAGCTTCCTTGTTTGTGATCATCGTTAAAAAGACTTCCTTTTTTATCGGATCGCGGATCACAGATGTTTTAATATCTGGGTATTTAGCCAAATATTCAGAGACTTTATACATGTCTTCTTCGGTTCCAAAACATTTGATCAGAGGAAAACCTTTTAACTCCTCTAACGGAAAACTTTTGACTTCTACCCAAGGATCGGTAGCTAGCGTCTTTAAAACTTCAAAATATTCTAAAAGATCTTTTGAAAATCTATCAGGGCGGTAATAACAAGAATCTCCCCTCTCGTATCCGGTGTAGACTAAATAATCTTCCTTTTGGCCTTTGCAGGCTTCGTCAACAATTGCCAAAACATCAGAAGAGAGATAATTGCGAAAGATTTTTTCTTTTGTTGGCATCCTGAGAATGTCTGCGCCATTTTGCACCCCGAGTGTATAAGGAAAAGAAAGAGTTTTTAAGGGTTTAATAGCGAAAGAGTACGTTCTTCCTGTAATGAAAACGATATTCCATCCCTTATCTACAAGAGAATGTAGATAATCATCGACAGGTCTTGGAACCTCGTACACATTATCTGTCACAGTTCCGTCGATATCTAAGGCAATCCACCCTTTTTTCATAAAAAAATCTCTATACTGTTTTTTTCCAGTACCATTTTATCGGAAAAGAGAATATTTTAAGATCTAAAATTAACCTTTGAAAAAAAGAACCCCTCATGAAAAAAAAATCATCTATCTTACTTCTTTTTTTAGCTCTCCTTTTTACCTCCTTTTTCTCTTCAAAAAATGCCAAAACTCCTGAAACTCCGGCAACTGAACAAGTAGAAGAAGCTCCTCAGCCGGCTACCCCAGCAACTACCCCTGAGCCAAGTGCCCCCACATCTGCAAGTGTCCCTTCATCCGATAGCGATAAACTCACAGCTTCTTATGAGAGCAGTTTCGGAAAGATGATATTTTCTCTTTTAGGTTTATTTTTACTCATTATCTTGTCGATCTGGTTCCTACGCAGAATGAAAAACGCGGGCTTTAAAGGAAATTCCTACCAAAAGTCTGTACGAATTTTAGAGCGAAAGCCAATTAGCCCCAAATCAACTCTTTATGTGATTGAAGCAATGGGGAAGAAAATCCTTATTTCTGAATCACAACATGAAGTCAGAGCTCTTAC
>JABEVM010000189.1 GCA_013041585.1 Chlamydiota bacterium | reverse complement strand
ATTTACTACAATAAGCCTAGGGGCGCCTACAATTGGGTGATAGGTGTTCCTTTAATAAACTTGAAACGTACGAGAGAGGGGCATATGTCAAAAGTTAGTATTATATCTAAACAAGTAGAGGAAGTTCAACCAACTATTCAACAAAGTAGCTTTGGTGCAGAAAATGTTATTTCTAGTTCAGAAGTAAATGCATTTCCAAATGATGGATTAGTCCAATTTTACACTGGCCAAGATTGTGCAAAATTATTGCCAGGCGACATGAAAAAAGTTCGTGACTTACAAGAATCTAATGATCAATTACAAAGACAGATTGTTCAACTCGACAGAGATGTGAAACATTCTGCTGATGCTCTAAGCCTTTTAGCTGAGAGAGAGCGTCTCCAAATCATCATTGCTCGTAACACAGGTGAGATTTTAAAAATCCATACTGAAAACGAACAAAGACTTGCACGTATTTCTCAATTAGAAGCAGAAAACATTCGTCTTAAAGAAGAAGTTGTTCTCCACAGAGACAGCTTTATTGAAATCCATGATATGGGTTCAAGACATCAACACGCTGCTAATTTCTTCATTAAGAAATCTAAAATGGAGAAAAACATCGCTGAGCTATTCGACTTAAGCAGAGAGTAATTCTAAAATAGTACTTTATGTACTGGGTCAGGGGGATGTAGATGCTTTTGTAATAAGGCCTCTACATCCCCCTGAGCTTTTTATTTTTTAGAGTTCTTTCTCTTTCTAACTCTTCTACTTTTTCGCGAAATTCTTTTAGATTGCTGATAAGAGCTCCAAAATCAGCTTTTTTTAGAGCGAGTATATCAGAGCTTTCAAGACAGCCGGCTGTGGCTGATCTGGTTCTTTCATTCAGAAGGGCCTGCTCACCAAAGATTTCTCCCTTGCCTAAAATTGCAATGGACTTTTTCTCGCCCTCTCTTTCGGTATAAATTTCAATTTTTCCATCGATGATAATATAGAGGTAGTCTCCTGCGTCTCCTTCATGAAAGATGATCTCGCCTGGTTCATAGTGGACCTCGGCTAAGGCTTGATGCTCACCCAGTTTTAACTGTACAGATTCTTGTGGGATAAGCATATCAATAAGCCAGGAAAAGGCGACTCTAACTTTTCTATCAAAACCTGGTAGTTTAACCCAATAAAGTGACCTCCAAAGAAACCATGCCAAGAGTCCTGAAACTTTTATGCATCCAAAAAGTTCTGCTACCGCGGAGTGGTGTCCAAGTGCGCCAAGCATTCCTAAACTTGTAAAGTTGAAAGTTTTTTTCTTTTTGCCTTGAATGGAAGCATAAATATTATGAGCTAAAACTTTAGCTTGCCTAATTGCAAATTGCGCAGTAGGAGGACATGGCTCATTTTCTGATTTTGCAAGTGGCACATAAGCGCAATCTCCAGCTGCCCAAACATCTGTTTTACCGATAACTTGCAGAGTGCGATCGGTTTTTAAGCGTTTTTTTTCTAAAGGCAGATCAAGCGATTCTAATAATGAATTAGCAGAGGAGGGTGCCGTCGCAATAATCGTCTTACATTCAATTCTCGTTCCGTTGTTCAAAATGGCATCTTCAGGCGTTGCTGAAATAAGTTTTGCGCCAAAAAGAATGTTAACACCCCTAGATCGTAAGATTTTTTCTGCATAGCGGCTTAAACTTTCACTTATCTCTCTATCCATCAATCTTTCTTTGCTGTGGACAAGATAGATATCTATTTCGTCTGGATTAATCCTGCCACGTGAGCGTTTTGCAAAAGCTTGAATAAAGTCATTCATTTCAGCTACGAGTTCAGTTCCTGAAAAGCCGCCTCCTGCAACAACAAAAGTAAGGAGTTTTTGACGTAAGATGGGGTCTTTTTCAAGTATGGAAGCTTCAAGAACGGAGATTAAATGATTACGAATAGTAAGGGCATCAGAGAGATTTTTAAATGGGAATGCGTGTTGATATAATCCCCTAGTTGATCGAAAATCAGTCGAATTTCCTAAAGCAAAAACAATATGTTCATAATGTAGGATTAAGGGGGTGTGGGAAAACTGCGGGGCGAGTGTGACCGTTTTATTATTTATATCGATAGAGTCAATTTCACGTATATGTAAAGAGGTTTTAGGTAATAGACGGTGGATAGGGCTGACACTGTCAACAATTCCTAGAGAGCCCCCTACAATTTCTGCAAGCATGGGCTGGTAGACAAAGTAATTTTCTTTATTTACTAAGATGAGTTCATATTCTTTCTGTTTAGAGAGGAGGCGTTCTAAATGCATGGCAGTATAAATGCCTGCGAACCCTCCTCCTAAAATCACGATGTTTTTCTTATTCATTGAACTATATATGTATATTTAAGCTGGGAAATCGCGATCCATTACAGTTTTTCGTTTATCGTTTTTTGCATTTTCAATTGCTTTTAGACACTCTTTTTCCACTATTTTTGAAAGTGCGTCGATAGCTGTTGCAGAGGTGCTCATATCTGCATGTTTTTTGATCAAAGCTTTTACTTTGCTAACTACTACTAATGTTTCGCTCATGATTTTTTCCTTGGTGAAGGTTATAGTTTTTTTAATAGCAGATTCTTGCTAGTTTAGATAGAAAAATTTGCAGTCTAGAGGATGTTTATGAAAAATATTTTTGTTTCTATTGAAGAGTTATCTGATAAAAAACAGCCCCTATATTATGGATCACATGAGACAAGTTTCGGAAAAGTTATTGTTGTATCCACAATAGATGCTTTTGTTTGCCTTGAATTTATTTCTCCTGAATACACGCAGCAAGATATTTTGAAAAAGTACCCGGAAGCGATAGCTTCAGAAGCTATCACTGGAACGCTATTACGTAATTTTTTCGATAAGAAACCTGTTACAGTTTTGATTGAAGCCGGAGATTTTCATAAAAATGTATGGAAAGAACTTATCAAAATTGAAGAGGGCAGTTTAGTCTCTTATAAGGATATTGCAGATAGAATTGGCAGGCCTAAAGCTATGAGAGCTGTAGGAAATGCTGTGGGTGCAAATCCTGTATCTTTAGTGATCCCATGTCACCGTGTGATCCGAAAAAATGGAGAAATGGGTGGGTATAGATGGGGGCTTGAAAGAAAAGAGCGTTTAATTTCCTGGGAAAAACAAAATTTGCACAAAGGCCTCTAGATGTGTTCTGAACCTGATTTTTTATCATTGGTGTCAAAAAAATGAAAGTTTTTGAAAAAATTTTTGTGAAAAATAAAAATTTGATTGAAAAAATATATTT
>JABEVM010000188.1 GCA_013041585.1 Chlamydiota bacterium | reverse complement strand
ATCGCGCTTTGTCCTAATTCTGATTCAATTTCTAAAAGTCGATTGTATTTTGCAACTCGATCCGATCTAGAAAGGGAGCCAGTTTTGATTTGGCCGGCTCTAGTTGCAACCGCAATATCCGCAATCGTGGTGTCTTCTGTCTCGCCTGAACGATGAGATATGATGGTGCCATAGCCGTTTTGTTTAGCAAGCTGGATCGTATCAAGGGTTTCAGTAAGTGTGCCGATTTGGTTTACTTTAATTAAGATTGCGTTCGCAGCTTTTTGCTCAATGCCTTTTTGTAAAAACTTGGTATTTGTGACAAAAAGATCATCGCCCACAATTTGAACTTTATCTTTCATGCGAGCGGTCATGAGCTTCCACCCATCCCAATCATTTTGATCTAACGGATCTTCAATGGAGTCGATTGGGTATTTTTTACAAAGTTCTTCAAAGTAAGTCACCATTTCGGAAGCAGATCTGGACGCAAATTTTTCTCCTGCTTTTTTCTTTTTGGCTTCGATGTAAGAGTTTGAAGCTTTATCATAGAATTCTGAAGCTGCGCAATCTAAGCCAATTGTGATTTCTTTCCCTGGCTTATATCCTGCTTGTTCTATCGCTTTCATGATAAATTCTAAGGTCTGTTCGTTAGAAGAAAGATTAGGCGCAAATCCTCCTTCATCACCAACAGAGGTTGCATAGCCTTCTTTTTGAAGAAGTTTTTTCAAAGTATGAAAAATTTCTACTCCTGCACGAATAGCTTCGCGAAAAGTGGGAAGGCCAATTGGACGGATCATAAATTCTTGGAAATCAAGCGAATTATCAGCGTGAGCTCCCCCGTTAATGATATTCATCATGGGACGAGGTAATAAGTTTGTATGGCAACCCCCGATATAGCGATAAAGGGGCACTCCAAGTGTATTTGCTGCAGCCCGGGCTATTGCTAAAGAAGCTCCTAAAATTGCATTCGCTCCTAATTTACCTTTGTTCTCAGTGCCATCTTCTGCGATCATCAAAGAATCTAAAAATGTTTGCTGCAAAACACATTTGCCATGCAGAAGTTTAGCGATAGGGCCATTTACGTTTTGCACTGCTTTTTGCACCCCTTTTCCAAAATATCTTTTCTCTCCATCTCGAAGTTCAATTGCTTCATGCTCACCTGTTGATGCTCCGGAAGGTACAGCTGCTTTACCCACATGGCCTGATTTGGTTTTTACAGTAACTTCAAGTGTAGGATTACCTCTAGAATCGAGAATTTCTAAGGCGCGTATTGATTCAATTTCTGACATGGAAAGCCTCTTAAATATATGGTTAACGGTGCTGATGTTCTTTTGAAAGATCTTCTATTAAAGCGGAGTAGGAAGCAAATCGCAAGGAAGAAATAAGGTCTTCCTCTACTGCTTTTATGACTGCACATCCAGGTTCCTGCGCGTGGCGGCAGTCGGGAAATTTACAGTTTTGAGAATAATAATGGATTTCTGGAAAATGTTCTTGTATTTCTTTTTTTTCTAAGTCCCAGATTCCAAAGCTCTTAATACCAGGAGTGTCGATGCAGAATCCCCCGTTTGCCAAGGGAAGAAGATGAGCTGTTGAAGTCGTATGCGAACCCTTGCTTGTTTTTTCCACGATCTTTCCAATAGCCAAATCAGTTCCTACCACGAGATTGATAAGCGAAGATTTTCCGACTCCAGACTGACCAGAAAATACCGATGTTGTATTTTGCATAGCCTTTTTCAATTCTTCTATACCCTGCCCAGTTTTTGTACTCACAGGATAAACGGGAATCTGTAGGCTCCTATAGATTGCAAGCAATTCTTCATAAAGGCGTTTTTCTTTTTCTACTTCTTCAGCAGGGACTTCCTTAGGGGGGCTATCTAAAAGGTCTATTTTATTGATTACGATGATGGGCGTGAGATTTCCCTTTTTGGCTGCGATGATATATCTATCAATTAAATAAGGTTTTATAGGAGGGAGGAGGACGCTTGAAGTGATCAGTACTTGGTTTATATTTACTGCGATGAGTTGTTGCTTGCGTCTAGATAAGTTATCTGCTCTAGAGAGGATCGAATGTCTTTTTTCGATTTGAACAATGACTCCTTCATTTTGATTTTGGGGGGTAAAGAGGACCTCATCACCTACAACGATTAAATTTTTATTGCGACTTTTTTCTTGCTTGAGATTCCCTTTAAGGGAGCAAAGATAAATATGCTTTTCACACTCGACGGCAATCCCTTCCGAAGTGACCGCAAGTACTAATCCTTTAGAGTGCGTTTCGTCTTTTTCAAGGGGTAAAGAGTCGAGGGAAAGTTTTTTCTTTTGATCTTGATCGGATTTTTTGTATTTAGAACGATCCTTTTGGCTTGCCTCTTTTCTTTCCTTTCGGTGCATCTTACGATCTTTTGCATGAAAGTCTTCTTCATACCTAAGAAATTCGTCTTTGCTCATATGCTCCTCTTCATGTTGTAAAGAAGAATGCTTCCTGCCATGGCCACATTAAGAGATTCCATGGCACCTTCCATAGGAATACATATAGGCATACAAGAGTTTTTTACTTCTTGTGAGCTTCCATGAGATTCATTGGATAAAATCAAAGCCAAGGGAGGGGTAAACGAAATGTTTTGAAAAGACTTTCCCCGTGGGTCGGCAACAAAACAGTGCATGTTATTTTTTTTAGCAATAGTTACAAAATCTTGCCATGACCCGAGGCGTATCGGCAGTGCAAACGTTGCACCTTTAGCGGCTCGAAGAGCTTTTTCGTTGAATGGGTCACAACTACTTTCGGTAATAAATACACCTTCCCAGTTAAATGCTTTCGCACTCCGAAGCAACGTTCCTAAATTACCAGGGTCGGAGATTTGATCCAATACGAGAAGGAATTTTTTATGTTCTAAAGGATCTTCTTTTGGCAAAGGAATTTCGGCGACAATCTGCTCGGGACTTTCTACTCCGCTGACTTTTTTCAGGATCTCAGGTGTAACAAAAAAAACTTGCGATGCGCGAATAAAAGAAGGAAGAGGAAAGCCTTTTTCAACTAGGATTGTAGAAAAGGTATTTTGATGAGAAAGTTCCTCGATCATTTTATTTCCGACAATACAAACACTTTGATTTTCATATCTGTAGGATCTACTTTTTCTCAAAGAGATAAAGTGTTTTACGATCGGGTGTTGTAAACTTGAGATCTCTCGTGATATCATAAAGATTAATTGACTATTTGCAGGACTACTATCATGGCAGAATCTCAATTCCAGGGCAAGGAAGATCCAGAATCTAAGAAATCTCCCAAAGGATTTGTTTACAGATATCGAAAGATGAAGGATTCGCTTGGCCTGCGCGTGCTTTTTTTATGCGTTACGCTTATCATGACCCCTGTTTTTTTATACGATGCTGTTACCCTGTATCGTTTGTATCGCACTAAGCTTAATGAACTTGGGTTAGAGCTTGGATTGATCGGAAGAAGCTATGAAAATGGCGTCGATTTTTTTATTGAATCCCAAACCCATAACCTTCAAACCTGGAATTTGTTCCCTGTATTCGAAGAGCTTCTCAATGAACAAAAGCCTTGTCCGTTTTACTGTCCTTTTTTCAAAGATATTGCTGCAAAGCAGCATCTTTCCTCTCTTTATTTCATTAAGAAGGATGCTTCAGGCAAATTTGTTTATTACGTTTCAAGTAGGGACAATCGCGTTGGGAAGGAGATTTTCTTTAGTGGAGACTTAAAATTAGTAGAAGAAAAGGGACAAGCTGCCTTTTTAGAAACGGATCCAGAGAAAGGGGAAAAAGAACTTTTTGTGGGTATTGCAATATACGAGAAAGATAAAATTGGACCCCAAGCTTACTTAGTCAGCGGTGTTCCTGCAATGCGTCTTTTGGAAAGGAGTGTTGCTTTAGACTATTTACCCTATACTTTTGAGCTTGCCCTTATAGAAAAGAATAAATTGTTTATGTCCACGAACCCAGAATTTGACCTTGAAGAAATACAAATGGCTTCGTTAGAAGATCTAGAAAAGGAGAAAAAAGCCAGGTTTCCTATTTTTGAAACTAAGGGATATTTACCTCGATTTTTTTTCCAGCAACTTCCCAGATTTGGAATTAATATCCCTATAGAAAAGACTGATTTTTCTGTTGTAATCGAAGTGCCTAGCACGCAAATTTTTTCTGTAAATGCTCGGGATGAGTACTATCGTTTTTCCCTATTTTTTCTAGGTTGTTTGCTTTTAGGTAGTGGTGTGACCATTTGGTTTACCGTGCGTATGGCTCAGCCCATGATGAGGCTTTTAGATTTGATGAGGCAAGTGGGAAAAGGGAATTTAAAAAACAGATTTTACCAAGATAAATTTGGTTTTGAGGTGAACGTTTTAGGAGAGAGCTTCAACCGAATGATTCAGTCTTTAAAAGAATATATTCAAACGGCAAATCAAGAGCGAGTTGAAAAGGAAACTTTAGCCAAAGAATTGCAAATTGGACAAGACATTCAGAAGAGTATTTTACCAAGAGAAATGCCTATTTTCCCAGGTCTTGATTTAGCGGCTGGCTTCTTGCCCGCAAAACAGGTTGGGGGAGATTTTTATGATTTATTTCTCCAGAGTGATAAAAAATTGCTTTTCACGATCGCAGATACATCAGGAAAGGGGATATCTGCGTGCTTATATTCACTTTGTGTAAGAAGTATGCTGCGCAGCTATGATGCGCTGTATGGAAAACTTTCAGAGGTTGTAAGGCTTTCTAATAATCTATTTTGTTTGGATACAGCGGATTCGGGCGTATTTGTAACAGCTTGGATCGGATTATATGACGCCGAAACACGTAAGCTGCAATATAGCAATTGTGGTCATCTACCAACAATTTTATGCAGAAAAAATGGAGAAATTATTGAACTATCAACTCCAGGGATGGCGTTAGGTGTTGAGACTTTCTCAGAAGTTGCAACTGCTTCTATAGAAATTTTTTCTGGAGATTACTTACTACTTTATACGGACGGAATTGTCGAAGCGCATGACAAAAAAAACGCCTTATTTGGCAAGCAAAGGCTTCTAGATTTTATAGATAAAAGCAAAGGACTTTCATCTCAAGAACTTGTTAATAGACTGATCAAGGAAGTACAGGACTATTCACAGGGAGTGCCGCAGCATGATGATGTTACCTTACTTGTGATCCGAATCGTATAAAAATCACTATACTATCCTGGTTATCTGTTCTCAAAAGTGTAAATTTTTTTTTAAAAAAAAGTGATTGAAATTTCTTCCATTCCTTGAAATTTAGCCTCCCTTATGATACCCTTTATCGGAACTTACGATAAGTTTGATTAACGACACTTTTTTGATGGGCAGGGATCTAAAATGGCACGCGGAAAGAAAAGCAATGTAAAGCGTTTACAGCTTTCTATTATCTTTCTGCTCGTTTTTTTTCCTATGTGTTTGTTCTTTCTTGGCATCATCTTTTTTACTGATACATCTGGTTTTTCCCTATCCAAGGTCGCTTCTCCGCTTTCCTACAACGAGAAATGGGAAGTCATACCGGTTACTAAAGAAGAAAAAGTGGTTATCGATGACGTCTTTTCGCAAACTTTCACATACTTAGATTCGGGAACAAAATCTTATAGTTTTGTTAGTGAAGATGGGAAGTATGTGATTAAATTGTTTAAAATGAAGCATCTTCTGGCGAATAAATGGATTAATCATATTCCAATACCGAAAATTTTAGATGAATATCGTTTTGAAAAGGTTGCGAAACGAGATTTGAAATTATCTGATATTTTTGAAAGTTGCAAAATTGCTTTCCAAGATCTAAAAAAACAAACAGGCCTTGTCTATATACACCTCAATAAAAGCAAAGAGTGGAAGAAAAAACTGCATCTGGTTGATAAAAATCAAAAGGAATATTTTCTTGATCTCGATATGGCAGAATTTGTCCTTCAGAAAAAAGCCATCCCTTTCGAGCAAAAAATCTCTAAACTAATGAGAAAAAATGATCTTGTCAAAACAAGGAAAGCGTTAAAAGCTATCCTTGATCTGCTTGATGATCGTTGTCGCAAAGGCATTATATGTAAAGAAATCAGTAAGAGCACCAACTTCATAAGAAACTATGGATTTATTGGTGATGCAGCCGTGTATGTAGATGTTGCAGGATTTCAAAGAAAAGATTCTGAACAGGCAAGTTCGTTCAATAAAAACGACTTTTTGAAAGCGAGTGAAAAAATTACCGAGTGGTTGCAGGAATATTATCCAGAGCTTGTTGCAGATTTCTCTAAAGAAATAGACACTTTTATTCAATAATGGCTAATGGTTTCATTATTCTTGTACGGGGGTAAAAGCTGGAATGATAGCCCCGTGGTATTTTTCAAGAATATGATTTTTCATTTTCTCGCTGGTCATAAGTTTAACTAACTTAGTAATATCTTCCCTAGATGCATCGCCTTCTCGTATCACAATCACATTTGCATAGGATGAGTTTTTATCTTCAAGAAAAAGAGCATTTTCCAGAGGATTGAGATGTGCTTGCAGAGCAAAATTGGTTGGGATGACAGAGATATCTGTATCCTGTAGTGACCTGGGTAGCATAGCAGCATCGACTTCTAGAATTTGTAATCCTTTTGGATTGTCTACAATATCCAAGATAGTCCCCTTTTGCCTATTTTCTTTTTGCAAAGTGATGAGCCCGGATTTTTCAAGAAGTTGCAAAGCTCTTTTTTCATTGGATGGGTCGCTTGGAATGGCAACAATGCCTTTATCAGGAACCTGGGAGAGATCAGAGATTCTCTTGGAGTAGATTCCCATTGGCTCGATATGGATTTTAGCGAGTGCCTGTAATTTATAACCAAACTCTTGCATTTGCTTTTCTAGAAAAGGGATGTGCTGAAAAAAGTTAGCGTCGATTTGCTTTTCACTCAGGCTACGATTGGGAAGGTTATAATCCTCGATCTCAATAATTTCTAAGGAAACCCCTTCTTTTTCTAAGTCCGGTTTTATAAATGCAAGAAGTTCTGCATGCGGCGTGGGCGTTGCTGCAACTTTAAGAGTGTTTTTTGCTTTGCAAGAGCCGCTCAAAACGGCGAAAATACAAAATAAAAGAAGGATAAGAGATTTTTTCATTACTTGATTTTCCCATGAGTTTTATCAATTTTTTTTACAAGACTATTTCCAACCCATTGCATGACTTGTACTAAGATAATGAGGAGGATCACTGTAGCAGACATCAAAAAAGGGTTAAAGCGTTGATATCCATACTGGATAGCAATTTTACCGAGGCCTCCCCCTCCAATCAAGCCAGCCATTGCGCTGTATCCTACAAGGTTGATCATGGTAAGGGTAATTCCTGATAGCAAAGAAGAAAAGGATTCGGGGAGAAGGACTTTAAAAATAAGTTGTGGGAGGTTGACGCCCATAACAAGAGAGGCTTCGATTGTATGTCTATCCACGTCTTTAAGAGAAGATTCTACAACCCTTGCAACAAAGGGAGCTGCTGCTAAAGAAAGGGGCACGATAGAGGCTGTTGTTCCTAGACTTGTTCCCACAAGCCATCTTGTAAAAGGAATGATGGCGATCATTAAAATTGCAAAAGGAAAGGATCTTCCGATATTCACTATAGTTTCTAAAAACTTATATAAAGGGATATTTTCTCTACATTGCCCTTTATCTGTAAGAGAGAGGAGAATTCCAAGAGGAAGGCCTAAGACAAGAGCAAAGAACGTCGAGGTAAATACCATGTATAGGGTATTTAGGAATTCTTTGGGCAAAAGTTCCAAGGCAAGCTGGTAGTTTTCAGGGTTCATTCAATGATCTCGCAATGTGAAGTGTTTTCCTTAAGAAATTGTAGCGCCTTGGGCAATACGTCTTCTTTTCCAGATAACTCGAGGACCAAAGTGCCCACAGTTGCTGTTTGCAGCGAATCGATCCAACCAAGCAAAATATTAGCATCTACATCAAAGGTTTTGATCATTTGCGAAATGATGGGGCTATCTGCTTTTTTTCCCATAAAACTTAATCGCAGAAGAAGTTTTCCAGGTTCCTTTTTCTTCAAGAAGTGGGCTGGGATTTCATGGTCAATTTTCTGAATTAAATTTTTTGTGATAGGATGTTTAGGGTCCGCAAAAACATGCTGAACAAGGCCCATTTCTACAATATTTCCCTTTTCAAGGACAGCGACCCTTGTACAGATTTGTCTAATTACTTCCATATCGTGGGTGATCAAGAAAATCGTTAAAGAGAGCTTGGTGTTGATTTCTTTAAGAAGCTTTAGAATTTGCCTTGTGGACACAGGGTCCAAAGCAGAGGTTGCCTCATCGCAAAGTAAGATTTTAGGGTTTGTCACCAAAGCTCTAGCAATCCCGACGCGCTGCTTTTCTCCTCCGCTCAAAAACGCAGGATAGCAGTCTTTTTTATGAGAAAGCCCGACAAGTTCTAGCATTTCTAGAGCTTT
>JABEVM010000187.1 GCA_013041585.1 Chlamydiota bacterium | reverse complement strand
GTTTAGTAAAGCTTAACCCCAAAAATAATGGTAAGAAAGGAAGGAATGATGAAAATAAACAAGAAATTCAAACAAATTGCATTAACGGCAGCGTTACTATCAGTAAACACTTTCGTTTTTGCAGCAGACAATGGCACTAATTCAATGTCTAACGACAATTCGAAAGATGCCAAAATGAAACAAAAGACAATGGCTCCATCTCTTGGAGACAGAATGCCACCATATCCAAGCCCAATGAGCTTTGTTGTTGATGCTTCGTTCATCTACTGGCAAGCAGACGTGGAAGATCTTGATGCAGGTGTGCAAGGTAATTTTGATGTAAATACTGATCCTTCTGCCCTAACATCAGGTTGCAGCAGTGATTTTGGATTCCACAATTCCATTAAAGACATCAACATGGACTTTAAATGGGAGCCAGGATTTAAGTTTGGTCTTGGCTTAGTTTGGGGTGAAAGAGACCAGTATGATCTTATGTTAAACTGGACATGGATCCGTCCAAAAGCTACTGCTAATTCAAGAACTTATGATCAACTACCAGCAGTCAATCTTGCAACGTCTCTAACTCCTGCTAATATCGCTTCTACACTACAAGCGCTTGTTGGTGGAATATTAGAAGGAGCAGCAATCCCAGGATATGCTTCTCTTTTCTCAGGTGGACCTGCAAGACATGCATCATCTAAGTGGAGATTGCATTACAATACAGTGGACCTAGAGTTTGGAAGAAACTTTTTCCTAGGTAAAAATTTAACATTACGTCCTCATATTGGTTTAAGAGGCGCTTGGTTAAATCAGCGTTTGGACAATACTTACTTACCTAAACTAGGCACAGTTGCACTAGGCACTCCTGTTTCTCTTGGAGCATTTAATGTAAATAGTTTGGCAATTACAAATGCCACAATGAATGGCGAAGATGAATACCATGCAGTAGGTCTTAGAGCCGGTGCTGATGTGTATTGGAATTTCACTAATCATTTCGCAGCTTACGGTAAAGTTTCTGGATCTATTCTTTATGGATATGAAGAAATTGAGCAGAATTTCACTATAAATACTTCTGTAAATGTGTCAGGTATTCCAGGTTCAACTTCAGTAAACGTGAACTTCCCAGTTGATAACAACTATAGAGCGACATCGCACACAACAAAAACAACACTACAAGGAATCTTAGGCCTAATGTGGCATACAGGTTTCGAAGATAGCGGTTGCCATTTCTATGTTAGCGCAGGATATGAAGTTAACGAGTGGTTCCACTTGAACAACTTCCGCACTATCAATGAAAATGCGTTTGTGTTCGAAACAAAAACTATTAGAAAAGGTAACCTCGGGTTACATGGTCTAACAGTTGATGTAAGACTTGATTTCTAAGATAACTACTTAGACATTTCTTAGTTTATTTTTTAGCAACCTCAGGAGATTTCCTGGGGTTGTTTTGTTTACGAAAGACAGATTTTATTCAGGAAGACGAATATGAAGAAAATTTTTATGAGGGGACTGATTGCCCTCGCTCCCATTTCGCTGACTCTAGCCCTGCTCATTTGGCTATACAATGTTTTAGAAGGTGTCTTTAGTATTCCGATAAAGGCAATTTTAGGGCCTGAATATTATTATAGGGGGTCAGGCGTCCTCTTGGCTTTTGTTCTTATTATTGTGATTGGGGCGCTGCTTAACACTTACCTTCTTCGTAAGCTCTATGAGGCGGGAGAGAACCTCATGCATCGCATCCCTTTTGTTAAAACTCTCTATAGCTCTGTTCGTGACCTCATGAAGTTCTTTCAATCGGACGAAGCTAGGAAGCAAGGTTATGTTGTTTCTTTTGAGATCGCAGGGACGCGTCTTATCGGGCTTGTTACGAGAGAGTCTTTTGATGATCTTCCTAAAGGAGTCGGAGAAGAAGGGGAGATCGCTGTTTTTCTGCCTATGAGTTATCAGATTGGTGGATATATGATTATGGTTCCAAGAAGCTCTGTAAAGCGAATTTCAATGTCTGTAGAAGAGGCTATGAGGTTTGTTGTAACTGCAGGGATGCTTTCTCATACTAAGAAAGACATCCCCAAATAGAGGCTTTTTCATTTCACTTATGCAGCGAAATCCTTTGCAGGTTCTTCATTCGTATTGAATAGGCCTTTGAATGGCTTAAGCAGGGAATCAACCGGATTTTTTGAAGAATCTAAGAGATCATTTAGCATGTTCTGAAGGTTCTCTTTAACAAATACCGATTTTAGCATTTGCCCTAAGACACTGTTCATGATTTGATCTGTAGGGAATCCGCCCTCGCTACTAATATCGGTAAATTCCATCCGATCAATAGGAGGTAGATGTTTTATGTTATTTGGCTGGGTTGCATAGACAACATCTACTTTAATATTTTCCAGTATGATCTTTCGGATAAGAACTGTTCTTGAAGAAACCTTTTTATCTTTTTTGGATTTTGCTTGAGAACGCTCTAAATTGCCCATGATTTTTGTCCAATTTCCTTTCGTCCCAGATGGGGATTCGAATTCGAGCCCTAAATAAATATCCTGTAAATGAATAAGCTCCACAACAACATTATCCTTCAAATAATTAGGGAGAGTATTATCGATATTGATCCGATCGCAAGAGAATGCTTGCGGAAGGATAGATCCTGGGGGATTACCGATAAATAGGCTAGCGATGGAAATTTGATTCCATCCAAGAGAGGCATCACCTATCCTAACTTCAACTTGGAGATTATCCGAAAGATCTTTAGATAAAATTCCAGGGACCCTCATCCAGGTTATAAACCCTATTACGATGAGTACTATGATGACAACAAATAAAAGAGAAAAGAAATACGAAAAAAATCGACGCATACAAGTACCTTGATAAAATTCTTATAGTTAATTGACTTGTACCGCTGATCTATTTTATTATCAAATTATTTTAAAAAGAAAAAAGCACCCTAAAAAGGGTGCTTTTTTATGAAAAGTACAGAAGATGCAGATTAATAATCTGCGCCGCTCATCGCTGCAGGAGAGGCTTTTTCTTTTTCCTCATCTGTGATGATCGCTTCAGTTGTAAGTAGAAGGGCGCCTATTGAAGCTGCGAGCTCAATTGTGAGTCTTACAACTTTAGTAGGATCTACAACACCAAACTGGAACATATCTCCGTATTCGTTAGTAAGAGCATTCCAACCGTGGTAGGTAGGTAGAGTTGCTACTTTTTGTACGATGATAGAGCCTTCTTGACCTGCGTTCTCAGCAATCTGTCTGATTGGAGAGGAGATCGCTTTTATGATGATCTCCACACCGATCTTTTCATCTCCTGAAAGAGACGCTGCCAGTTTTTCAAGATGAGGGATACAGCGGATAAATGCTGTTCCACCACCAGGCAAGATTCCTTCTTCAACAGCCGCTTTCGTAGCGTGCTGCGCATCATCTACTCGGTCTTTTTTCTCTTTCATCTCAATTTCCGTAGCAGCTCCAACTCGAATAATGCCAACTCCGCCAGCTAGTTTAGCAAGTCTTTCTTCGAGTTTTTCTTTATCATAGTCAGAAGTGCTTTCTTGAATTTGATGCTTAATCAGAGCGATCCTGTCTTGGATTACAGATTTTTTACCAGCACCTTCAACAAGAGTTGTATCTTCTTTTTTAACGACAGCTTTCTTCACCTTGCCGAGCATGTCAATTGTCACGCTTTCTAGTTTGATGCCGAGCTCTTCGCTAACGAGTTGTCCGCCAGTTAAGATTGCGATATCTTCTAAAATCGCTCTGCGACGGTCGCCAAAGCCAGGTGCTTTCACAGCGCATACTTTTAAACCAGCTCTTAGACGGTTAACAACAAGCGTTGCGAGCGCTTCGCCTTCGATATCTTCAGCAATGATCAGAAGAGGTCTTCCACTTTCAGCTGCAGCTTGGAGGATAGGTAAGAACTCTTTCATAGCAGAGATCTTCTTCTCGCAGATGAGAATATACGCATCTTCTAAAACAGCTTCTTGATGCTCTGCATTGGTTACAAAATAAGCAGAGAGATAGCCGCGATCAAAGTTCATCCCTTCCACTACATCGAGTGTAGTTTCAAAGCCTTTTCCTTCTTCAACAGTCAAGGTTCCGTCTTTGCCCACTTTCTCCATAGCTTTTGCGATAATTTCTCCAATTTCTACATCACCGTTTGCGGAGATGGTAGCTACTTGAGCAATTTCTTTTCTGTCTTGGATCGGTTTGCTTAATTTTTGAATTTGTGTTGTGATTTCTTTAACAGCTTTCTCAATCCCTCTTTTAATTTCAATTGGGTTTGCGCCAGCAGTTACATTGCGAAGACCTTCGCTATAGATTGCTTCAGCAAGAACGGTTGCAGTTGTTGTTCCATCTCCAGCTTTGTCGGCTGTCTTGCTAGCAACTTCCTTAACCATTTGAGCTCCCATATTCTCGTGCTTATCTTCGAGCTCGATCTCTTTTGCTACAGTCACGCCGTCTTTTGTAATGTGAGGTGCGCCGTAAGCCTTGTCAATCACTACGTTTCGACCCTTTGGACCTAAAGTCACTTTAACAGCAGAAGCAAGTGTGCGTACACCTTTTAAGATTTTTTGACGCGCTTCTTCTTTGAATTTTATATTTTTTGCAGCCATGTTTTTCTACTCCTTTACTTAATAATCGCAATAATGTCATCAGCTTTAACGATGATATACTCTTCATCGTCAATCGTCACTTCTTGACTCGCATATTTATCCATAAGAATAGTATCGCCAACTTGTACTGGGATAGGGATCAACTTTCCATCTTTTCCAGTGATTCCCGTTCCAATTGCCACGACTTTTGCAGTTTCTTGTTTTTTCTTTGCAGTATCAGGTATGATGATTCCGCCCTTTAAGGTGGATGCTTCTTCAACTCTTTGAGCTAGGACTCGATTTCCTAGAGGCTTCAGTGATGTCTTCTTTTCGGTTTGGTGTACCATGATTCCTCTCCTTATACGTGTTCATTATTCTAATTTACCTTATCTGTTGCTTGACAGATATGGCAGTTTCAAATGCTTTGCATTGTAGTGGAAGTAATCATTTTTTCGCAAGAAAAATTAGCACTTTGGCAATTTAACTGCTAATCTTGCGTGAGCAGGAGAAAAATTGCATAAAAAAAATTAGAAAGTATATCTAATAAAAATTTACATTTAAAAAAGTCTTTTCCTGAGTATGCTTAGGGGATACAACTGTAAAATTTTAAAAATAGGTAGCGCGAATGTTAAAAGAGAGAAATGAGATTCC
Organism: Chlamydiota bacterium; assembly: GCA_013041585.1. Taxonomy (GTDB): domain Bacteria; phylum Chlamydiota; class Chlamydiia; order Chlamydiales; family Rhabdochlamydiaceae; genus JABEVM01. Next base: position 3,698 of record JABEVM010000187.1, on the reverse strand, counting down.
AAAGGAAGACAAATGGAACGTAGAAGCATTATATCCTTCTTATGAAGCGTGGGAAAAAGATCTGCTTAATTTGGAAAATAAGGAAGGAGAATTTCATTTTTCTAAAGTAGAAAGGTTTAAAGGTGTTTTAGGAGAAAATCCTAAAAATATTGCCTCGGTTTTACAAATCTCTTTGGCAATAGAGAGACGTTTGCAAAAGCTCTATACCTATGCTCATTTGAGGCATGATGAGGATGTAGCGAATGATTTATATAAAAAGGCGCATATTCGTATCACAACCCTACTATATGAATTTAAAAGAGTATCATGTTGGATCGAGCCTGAACTTTTACAGATCCCGGAAAAAACGTTTCAAAAATATATACAGGATAAAGAGCTCGAACCCTATAGAACCCTTTTAGAAAAACTTTTTCGCCTTAAGCCACATACACTATCCTCTCAAGAAGAGAAGCTTGTAGCTTTAGCTGATGAAGCTATGCAAGCGTCTCAAAGAGCTTTTTCAGCTTTTAACAATGCGGACCTTAAATTCCCAAATGTTGCGAATGAAAAGGGTGAAACTTGCGAACTCTCTCATGGAAAGTATCTAGTTTATTTACGAGGCACTGATAGGGTTCTTAGAGAGAATGCGTATAAAACGCTTCATAAAAGTTTTGAGTCGTATGAAAATACGATATGTGAGCTCATTTCAGGCGAAATCCAGTCTCATGTTTTTTCTATGCGATCAAGATCATATGATAGCTGCCTGCAAACAGCGCTATTTCCTCAGCAAATTGATACGTCTGTCTATACGTCCCTTATCCAGACTGTAAGACAAAATTTGCCTTCTCTACATCGCTATATGCAACTGCGAAAACATATTCTAGGTTACAAGAGCCTTCATATGTTCGATCTGCATGTTCCTTTGGTCAAGGAAGTCGATATGTCAATGGATTATAAGGCAGCAGAGCAACTCGTGATAGATTCTGTATTGCCCTTAGGAGCAGAATATCAGAAAAGCTTAGAAAAGGGCTTAAAAGAAGACAGATGGGTTGATCGCTACGAAAACCTTCGTAAAAGATCAGGAGCATATTCAAGCGGATGCTATGATAGCTCTCCCTATATTCTTATGAATTTTCATGGGACATTTCAAGATGTGTTAACACTTGCTCATGAAGCAGGTCATAGTATGCACTCTCTACTGAGCGACAGGAACCAACCTTTTCAATATGCCCAGTATCCTATCTTTTTAGCTGAAGTTGCCTCAACATTTAATGAAGAGCTACTCCTTAATCATTTGCTTACAAAAATTGAAAGCAAAGAGCAAAGATGCTACTTACTCAATCAGAAAATTGAAGATTTGCGCTCTACGTTCTTTAGACAGACTATGTTTGCAGAATTTGAACTCAAACTTCATACATGGTCAGAGCAGGGGGTTGCGATCACACCAACTCTTTTGAAATCGGAATATCGAAAAATCAATCTAGAGTATTTTGGCCCAGATGTTGTCATTGATCAGGAAACGGATATCGAATGGGCTCGAATTCCTCATTTTTATTATAATTTTTACGTATATCAATATGCCACTGGCATCAGCGCTGCTCATGCCTTTTATGAAATGGTAAAAAAAGATCCAAAAAATGCGAGTGAAAAGTATTTGCAGTTTTTAAAATCGGGATCGAGCGACTATCCGCTTGAGATCTTGAAAAAGGCAGGCGTGGATATGTGTAGCCAGGGGCCTACGAAGATGCTTATCCAGTATTTTGATAGTTTGGTAGCACAGCTTGGAAAAGAGGTGAATTTTTAAAGATTTTGTAAAAAAAGTGTTGTGATAAAATCAAAAGAGAGGTATGAAACTTTTTCCATATAGGAGATGAGACTATTTTTATGGCCAATAAGTTTAAAGCATCTTTTGTTGTTGTCAACGAAAAAGGACTCCACACACGTCCTTCCACGGAACTGGTTAAATGCGCTACCTCATTCAAATCTCAAGTGCATTTAATTTACCATGACCTCACGGTCAATGCTAAGTCTCTGCTCGGCATTTTAATGCTCGCTGCGGCTAAAGGAGCCAAGATAAAAGTAGAGGCAGTAGGAGATGATGCCGAAGAAGCTGTGAAAAGCATTCTGGATCTTGCTAGCCGGAAGTTTAAAATTAATTATTAGCTTGATTGAGTGCTGTGGCAAGAGTTGACAATAGCTTTGCCAGCAAAGAATATGAATTACTCTAGCCGATGGTAGCAGCGGAAAATTCTGCTAGTTGAAAGATTACGCCTTTAGGAGTGAGTCGTTGACTTAGGAATTGCTCCAGCCACTGATAACCCTGTCATTTTTATTCCAATAATTTCCCAATCGCTATCTGCCAAAACAAAAAATACCCCTTATGCTCATTCGAGCGGATATAACCATAAGACAGTTCTGTTTCTACGCCCTTAGCCGGACTTAGTCCAATTTAAATTAAAATGTCTTCTTCCTGATAGTAAAAGGTTTATTATAAGGAGAGAGGGTGAAAGACTCTGAATATCAAGGAGTTGCGGAGAGCTGAGGCTCTTTTAAAGCTCGAATAAAAACTTTTATTCAATCACAAGCTGCTGAGGATCTAGAGATTAGCAGTTAGAAAATTTTTTAAGTTTATAAAGACCACGGACTTCTATCTCTTCTTTCTAAGAAACAAGGGAAGGGGCTGAAAGCATGGGACCTAGCTTTGATTAAGGGGTAGAAGCTAGGTTGGCAGATCTAAGGGAAAGGTAGATAATCCTTGCGCATCGGATAAGGTTTAAACCAAGGAGAAAAAATACTTTTTAGCCTACGACTGCTTTTTAATGTGATAATAGCCCCATTTTATACTTTAGTACTTGATAATCAATGAAATCGCAACCTCTCTGTTATGACTATTGTGGAATAATGTCATTATAATAAAGTTTTTATTTACTTTTAATTTAAAATAATGTTTAATGCTAATTAAATTTTTAAAAAATATTAATAATATAATTATAAATGAAGTAAATTTATGAATAATATAATGTTAAATCCATTTTCACTTCCATCAGCTTGTGCCGCCTGGCAAAATCCTGACCCAGATTCTTCTTTAGTCACGAGATTTGGCAAAACTTTCTCAGCGGGAATGTATGATATTTATGTAGGTAATCCTTACAAAATGGTGGTAGAAAATACTAAAGAACTTAATAAAGGTTGGAATAGTCTTTCTAGATTAGAAAAAGCAGCAATAACTACCATAGTAAGTCTTTCTTCTCTTTATACATTAATACTTTATGGATCAACGCTTTATTTACAAGGAAAGTGGCTATTAGCTTTAGGTTCCCATACTAGTATAGCTTTAGTAGAGAAAATTGGGGCGATAGTACAAAAAGTAGGTTTAGGAGTGTTTCTCACAGGTGCAGTCCCATTATATGGTCTTTTTTATGCTCTCCCAAAATACATCATTACTTCCATCCCAACAATAGCCCACTTTGCCTACACTCAAATAACCTTAGCATTGAAAATGATCGCTGCCAAGGTGGCTTTTGTTGCTCAATGGACATTTCAGCATACTCTCGCTCCTCTATGGAATTATGTAGTAGTTCCTGTAGCGAAAGGGATTGGACATGCGGTAGTCTTGCTTACTAAAGGAATTGCCCATGCTGTATCTGCAGTAGCTCACGTAGTCGCACAAGCAGCGCAGTGGACATTTCAGCATACACTTGTTCCTTTATGGAATTATG
>JABEVM010000186.1 GCA_013041585.1 Chlamydiota bacterium | reverse complement strand
TAACATGACTCTTCTATTTAGCCTCCCTCAAGCCATTGGCTGCGCAGAGGCTGGAGCAACGCTCATCTCCCCCTTTGTCGGCCGTATCCTAGACTGGTACAAGAAAAATGAAGGGAAAGATTCTTACCCCCCTGCAGAAGATCCAGGTGTCATTTCCGTCACTCAAATTTATGCCTATTTTAAGAAATTTGGGTCTAAAACCCAGATTATGGGAGCTTCCTTCCGCAACAAAGATGAAATTACTGAACTTGCCGGCTGCGACTTGCTCACCATCGCTCCAAAACTCTTAGAAGAGTTAGAAAAAAGCGAAGCTCCGGTTCCAAGAAAGCTCGATCCGGAAACTGCAAAGAAAAGCCCTATTGAAAAAATGACATTAGATGAAAAGACTTTCCGTTATCAATTAGGCGATAACCCAATGGCAACGGATAAACTTGCAGAAGGGATCCGCAATTTTGTAAAAGACATCGTTAAGCTCGAAAAAGAGATCGAAAAAAGGTTATAACTTTTTTAAAGAAGTCCCTTTAATTCGTTATATCTTGGATGAGCTGTAATTTCTTTTTCGCGAACTGGATCTGTTTCATAATGCTCGTATACTGCAATAACTAGCGCTTTTTGATCATCTGTTAGATCTGCAAGCCAGCTAGGATCATTAAGCCATACGTATAGCAAATTAGGGATATCAGCTCCCATTTCTTTAAAAAAGATAGGGTTATTCTCTATTAATACCTTAATATCTGAAGTCTTTGCTTCTTTTATTATGTATTTGAAACGATTGTAAAATTCCTGTTGCGCATTGGCAAGCTCAAAATGTCTTGGCAAATCCGTGATTGCGGGACGATTTGGATTTGTATTAACAAAATAATTAGAGAAAACAAATTTACCCGATTTAGGATCTCTTCTCATCGTTATTTGTTCGTTGATTTTATTAACAACACCAGGAATCGCTGCAAATCTTTGCGTTTGTCCTAAAGCCACTGAAAGATCAGTCAATGCAGTGAAAACAATTTCTTCCACTTCGCCTTGGACGTTCTTTTTAGTCTTCATGAAAACCACATTTCCATTAAGTTCGGCTCTATAATTGTACCCATAGTCGATCTCGGGATCTAGCGACTCAGTATATTCATAAACACCTTCACAAGTTGGAGCCGAAAAAGCCGCCCAAGATTGTAAAATTTGTGTAAGTAGAATTTGTGAAGGAAAAATCCAATCTTTATTCTGCTCTCCAAGATTTTCTGCAAGCTTACCATAGACAATATCTACGCGCTCACTACTTGATTCCCCTACTTGACTTACTTGACTATCTTCAAAGTAGAGTATACCGTCTCTTTGTAGATCTTTTACAAAAAGCTGACTTAAGGGTCTATCCCCCTCTATATTCGCTGTATGTTCAGACTCACTCTTAAACCTTAGGGAAACCTGTCCAACTCCCATGCCTGAGTGAAAATTATTTCCTACTAAAAATGCATTTTGAGCTTTTCTAAAACCATTAGTATACTCTTGAATTTTTCTTTTAAATTCTTTGAGTTTTGCTTCACGGCTCATCCCTTGCAAGTTTTTATCTGAAAGAAATTCCAAGTAAAAGCTGATTCTTGCTAACTTTTCTTTTTCACCGGTCGTAACTAAAGTTACTTTTAGCAAACTGAATATCTTATCTACACTTTCTCTCTGCGCGTCTGGTAAATCAAGAAGAAAAGTAACAAATGCAATTTCCGTGTCAAAAGAAACAACTCTATCGTTGAATAAATAAGTAGAAAGCTCCTCTTTTTTCTTGTCGTCTATATCTGAAATCCCATGTAAATCTACATACAATGCTATTCTATTCAATTTACTAGTCGCTTGACCCTGAATTTTTTCTGACAATGTTCTAAATGAGTCTTCAAGCTTTTTACCCATTTTCTTTTCCGCAAGCATTTGAACCAACGCCCTTTCTTGTTCAAGGGAAATCGTATCGTCGAATAAATAATCAGCTAATTCAGTTTGTACTTCTTTTAATTCAGCATTTTCTTCAACTATAGAGTAGAATTGGATTCTCTGAAGTTTTGTTAAGGATGCTTTATCAAAACTAGCTTTTGCAGAGGTAACAAAGTTATCAAATTGATTTCTTACATACGATTCAGATTGAACTTCTAGTAATCTACGAGCAAAGTTCTGCTCTGTACTAAAGTCTACATCATCACCTTTGCAATATTCCTCAATTTCCTTACGTAAAGTCTTCGTAGGAATCGATCTCTCTAAAAATTTTACTTCATTGGGAGTGAGAACTTCTCTAAAACTAGATGTAAAAGCTCTTCGAAGATCACCCTGAATTTGCAGCTTATCTAATCTCTCTGCTAGGGCTTCCGCTTTACTTGTATTCGCTTTATTAGCTTTTGCAAAAGAAATACTCTCTTCGAAAAGAAAGATACAATTTAAAACAGCACTTACTTTTTCAGTATTAGTTGCTTCCCTAGCTTCCCCTATGTTTGAACGAATTCCGTCATAAAGTTTTTGAATCCTGTCTCTATAAGGTCCCTCTGGCTTCAGACTTACATACCTTATGGCAAATTCCATTTCCAGCTCACGAGAACTTTCGCCTTTTTCTAAATAAGCTAATATCTCGCTTTCTAATTCCTTAATTTTTCTTTCATCATAAGCAACACCCTCACACCAAAAAAGAAGATCTCCCAATCTTGTTTTTTCGTGTTTAAATTTTTCTAATTCATTACTTAAAGCAACTTTTGCAGCCTCATAAAGGTCTGGATCATCATTTCTAACCCTTGCCAAACGAATCACTAATGCGTGTTTTTCTTTCTCTAATTTTGTTTGCCCCTCATCATCTAAACGCGCAGCCTGTTTTTCACAATATTTGATAAGAGAGTCAGAAAGATCCCTAACCGATTGAAGTCTGTCGAATTTTTTCGCCAATTCAGCATCTTCTTCTCCAAGACCTGCCTTTAACTGAGCCACAAATCCATCATAATGCTTTTGGAAATGAGCTTGCAGTGCTGGATTTTTAGCTTTGTACTCTCTCAGTTTTCGGGTGATCTCAAGCTCTACTTTTGGATCGGTTCTCCCACTTCGTACATATTCAGTTGCCTGCTTCTGTAACTTGGCTATTTCAGCGCGAACTGTTTTCTCTTCTTCAGAAATCTCATCCGCTAATTTTAGAAGATCAAAAAATCTCTGACGGCTCTTCTCAGGAATTTGGTTGGCAGATCCTTCTATAACACCATATAAGTCCGGGTTTATTCTCAAAATCTCAGCTAAATGAAGAGCTAAAGCAAACTCCGAATCTTTAAAGGCAGCTGCATTAAATTTTTTACTTTTTGGATTATGTTCTTCTTTCGTGCAGTGGCTGATCATTGCCGACATTTCTTTTTTTACAGCTTCTGCTAGCACTTTATCTTTATGGGATTGCATAACTTCAGAAATATCATCTCCCAACTCCGATACGAGCTTTCTACTGGGATCTTCAATATAGCGATAGTCTGTAATTACAAATTTTCCATCTATAGTTCTTGTTAAGGTAACTTGTTGGTTGATTTTAAAAGGCTCTTGTCCCATTTGTGTGTCAGAAGTACTTCCCTGCCAAACTGGAAATACATCCGATAGCGCTGTAAATGTGATGGCCTGAATCTCTCCTGCATCATTTCTTTTTACCTCAACGTTCACAGGAGCAGCACGTATATCTACAGCAGGATTAAATCCACTCGCTTCTAAACCTTGGCTTAAATCACCTTGATTTTCTAAATAGGCAAGTTTTGCTTCATTGCGAATTCTTTCAATATCATCGGAATCAACTTCATGCGAACCTTCCTTTCTCGGTGATGCACTTATTTCTTTTCTTAATCTAGCAATAGCTTGATCCCTGGTCTCAGTAAGTGCAAATTTTAACACTCCACCAATTGAACCCAATTGGGCATTAGCAACCGTTTGACCTAAGAAAATTTCACTAAAAAATACCCATTCGCTATCTGGAATTAGTTGGTCAATTTTTTCTAATGCTCGAGTTTCCCTGGTTACCTCTCTAGCAAATTTATTGCTATCCATAACGAAAGTTCCATCTTGATACCAAATAGCTCCACGTCTCACATCTCGAAGTAGCGGACTCCAAACATCGATTGATTTTGTTTTAGAGACGATCATCCTAGTTTTCTCTTGGGAAGAATAGTTATCGAATTTGGCTTCCAAACTATCCATTGTATTTTCGTTTGCGAACGATTGAAAAGATGAAAAAAACGACTTCATTGAGGAAAGCGTTTTTTGTTCTAAGGCTTTTAGCTTTGTAAAGAAAATGGTAACCTTTTGTGCATCTATAGCACCTTTATCGTCTGTGAATTGATCGGTAAAATACGAGAGGAATTTAATTTCTGCAAGTCTACTTTCTTGCGCAGGAGTCATTTCCCCCCCAGGAATCGCTTCCTTCACAAATAAAGCGAAAAATTCAAACTTACTGAGTTTTTGATATATTTTAGCCAATTCAGCTTTTTCAGAATTTTCAGCTTGCTCTTTCATCTGAATATAGCCAATCATTACAAAAACATCATCTTTAAAAGAAGCTTCAGGTAGGTTCCTCTCTTTTGCTACAGCAAAGTAGATGCTAATTAGCTGTTGTCTTTGCTCAAGTGTAAAATCTTCATTAGAAGAGCTGTTAGTCATCCATTCACGGAAAACCGTTGTAAGAAAAGCGAATTGCTGATCTCCCACAGAACTTGGTTCCGTTTGAAGCAGCTCTAAGTCTAAATCCGAAACTCGTTCTTTAGCTAATATGTACGGATCTAATACTTTAACTTCCATGATAGGATCTGACTCTTCACAGATAAATCGTCCATCCCTTCCTTCTGTTACGGTCATTTTTTGAGAGATAACGACTGTTGTATTTGAAAGTTTATTTTGACTAGAAAAATCCCCTCTTTTTGCAGGTCCTTCTATAAAATATTCCACTTGTGTTCGCGTGGCTTGTAAAGAAACAATTTCTCCAAGGTCGCCGAATGTCACTTCAAAGAAAATTTTATCAGTCTCAGTACAATTATAAGTGTATCTGGTAGGTACGAGCTCAGCATACACCGAAGTACTTGCACTTGGGCCCATTAGCCAAAGAGCGGGTTCTATCCATCTAGCGTTTACACCTTGTTCCCCTTGTGCATGTAAGTAAATTAAGAGTTGATCAAACGACATTTGATTTGTTCTTATATCCTCTGCTTTTTTTCCTATGCTAAAAGAAATCTGTTCACCAGAACCTAAAGTTGGTGTTGCTTTTCTTACAAAATCTAGGGCAATAAATTCAGGTCTAGGAATTTTAGAAAAAGGATATTTTTGTTTCGCTCCGAAGAACAAATCCGTATTTAAGCTATGTTGGGTACTGGCGAGAGTGATCCCTTTCAATCCCTTTCCCTCTTCAAGTGCAGATTCAATAAGAGCTATATTCTGCTCCAGGATTCCTTTTGATCTCGTAAGAATCTCAATTATTTGTTTCACCGATTGAGGAAGAGGCTGAGAATTAGATAGCGCCCTATAACATTGTATCAACAATAGATAATCTTTTTCGCTTATATGCCTAGTCTCTGCTGAACGCAGCCTAGATAAAATTACTTCATCCGAACTTGTGAGATCAACATCTTCTTTTTCAGTCATCGCAACTAAAACTTCTCCAAGAGACTGCAAAAGTATTTCTTTTTCATTGTCGCCGGGCTTGAGTGTTTCTAATTTACTTAAAAGATTTGTTATTCTTTCTAATACTCCTTTTCTAGTTTCAAGCCATGATTGTTGCTTTCCTATATTTATTCTAAATGCATCTATACGGTCAATAAGGGAATCAATCATAAAAAGAGTTGTCGTATCTTGAAATAGAATTCGATATTGTTTTAGTAAAAACTCTTCGTATTCTAAAGAAGTACTGCTCAATTCAGGGAACTCTGTAGCAATCTCTAGCTTGAATTTATTATACTCGTCAGTAACGCTCTTCAAGCTTGTATGAGAAGCTTTAAGGGAATACTGAGATCGAATATAATTTTTTAACTCTGAAACTAAAGCTTTGTTAACAGGAGTCTTGGATATGACTGTATCGACTTCAGAGTCAGAAAATCTTTTCAATTGTAAGAGTAGTAAAGCAACTTTTACTTTTTCATCTGCAGATAAGGCTCGTCCTTTTGAAGGATTCTTGGCATGTTTGGTTGCTTCTTCTAACCTAGCTATCAGGGAACTCTGCTCAGCTATCGTCAAATCATAGAATGGAATATATTTAAAGAGCTGCTGGATTTCTTGTGGACCTATTTGTTCCTTTTCAACTTTTTCCACGAATGACTTTATCAAAGTCACTTGTTCCGGAGTAAGTCTCGTATCATTCTTCGTAATGTCTGATACTGTCTGTCTCGCTTTTAAAAATTCTTTACTAGTGCCTAGTAAAAAAAACAAAGGAGCTAATTTCTTTAGATCTTCCTGAGACATCGCGCCAAAGTCGGTTGAAAGAATTTTTTGTAATTCACCGACATTTATAGGAAGATTTTGAGCTAGCTGAAGAGCGCTTTCATTGTAGGTTCTATAGTCAGGATTTTTGCTTTCAATTTGTTCTTTATAGGATACAAGTGCTGCTCGTTTTTGTTTAAGGGCTTCAATTTTCTCATTTTGGTTAAAAAGATGCCTTACACTTTGTAAAACGTGTATGTCTTGGTCGATTTTGTCTATCGAATCAACAACAGCCAAGTATTGAGAAGTATCGACCTCTGCATTTTCCTCATCCTCTATATTCTGCATTATGAGTTCAGAGGTTTCTGAACTGATCGTTAAAGTGGCTTTTACAGGTTTCGTTTGAGAATCCTTTCCTTTTCTCTCAAATAGCTGAGCAATAGGTCTAAAAACCCTAACAAAAGCGTTATTCACCCTAACCACCCAAACAGGATAGTCCTTAGTCACCCTTTGATGGGTAAGAGGAGGGATTTTAGGGGTGTCTGGTTGACCGTCCTGTCTTTTGCCGCTAACAGATGCCATAATTGCTAATAAATCCTAATTAATATTGTTTACTTCATTATACATAAATTAAATTAACATTATACACTATATAGG
>JABEVM010000185.1 GCA_013041585.1 Chlamydiota bacterium | reverse complement strand
TGGCTCCGACTCTTCCGTTATATTTTACCATATCGTCAAAGGAGACTACTTCAGCACGGATAAAGCCTTTTTCTATATCAGTATGGATTTTTCCAGCAGCGATATTGGCAGGTGTTCCACGAAGGATCGTCCAAGCTCTAGTCTCTATCTCACCTGTTGTGATGTAGGTGATGAGTCCCAAAGTATCAAAAGCGCTTTTAATGAGTCTTTTGAGTCCCGTCTCTTGTACCCCAAGACCTTGGAGGAATTCTAACCCTTCGCTTTCAGAAAGTTGTCCAAGCTCTTCCTCGAGTTTTGCGCAGATAGGGATGACAATGTCTCCTTCTTTTGCAGCAAACTCCCTTACTGCTTGTACATACTGATTTTCCATGGAAGGGAGATCGTTTTCTGAGACGTTCGCAGCATAGATCACTCTCTTACTCGAAAGGAATCGATAAGTAGCTAGGATTGCAGCTTCTTCCTCTGTCATAGGAAGGGAGCGTATGGGAAGATTTTGATTTAAATGGGCCGCAGCTTTTTGCAAACATTCTAATGTCGGCTGCAACTCTTTTTTTGTTTTGGCCTGCTTTTCGACTTTCTGCAGAATGTTTTCGATTGTTTGCAAATCGGAAAGGATCAGCTCTAATTGAATCACTTCAATATCGGAAATCGGATCTACTTTTCCAGCGACATGGACGACATCATCATTTTCAAAACAGCGTACCACGTGTACAATCGCGTCTGTTTCGCGGATATTGGCTAAAAATTGATTCCCTAACCCTTCTCCTTGTGATGCGCCTTTGACAAGGCCAGCGATATCAACAAAGGTTACAGCTGCTGGAATGATTTTTTTGCTGCCTGAAATTTTAGAGAGAATAGAAAGCCTAGAATCTTCTACATCGACAATGCCGATATTGGGGTCGATTGTGCAAAATGGGTAATTGGCCGCTGCTGCTGCTTTCCGTGTCAATGCATTAAATAGGGTGGATTTTCCAACGTTAGGAAGACCTACGATACCACAGGATAAATTGCTCATTTTGGATAAACCTTAAAAGACTGGAAGGGAAAATCATACGGGAAAAAAGACAAGTTTGCAAGAGGATAGTAGTCTTAGAAAAAATGCGTCCATCTGTTTGCTTGTAAGGTGTTACTAAAGTGTTTGATATAAAAAAAATTTCACTATGTAGTGATAGATGTCAAGTATCTTTTTAAGATAAAAACACTGAAAATCAGAGTGATAGAGATGAGGCTGCTTTTTTAGAGGATTTACTTACGCGATTTTGTACGGAATTAAATGCTGATCTCTTGATACTATTACCATACATTTTTCCAGTTTAAAGTAGGAAAAAGACTGTGAGTATGTTACCTGTTTTTCTAGATGTGATAAGAACCGTAATCTCTATTGATTATTCTCAAACTTCAGCTCTGCGAATTTTTAGACAAAGCGCTTTAACTGTATCTTGGGATGTATGGACTTCAGCAGCGACTCTGAATGGAAAAGTACCTATTCCAACTGGCACTAACGTCGAAGACTACATAACAACTAATACACTCGAAGGGAAGAATTATAATAAGGCGTTAGCTCTAAGAAAATTAGAGCAAGTAAGTGAGCTCTCACCTAGCGTGTTACTCAATTTTGGAGAGTATCTAAAAGAGAAAAATTCAGAAGTTGAAATGATACCAACATTCTTATTTGAGGAAAAAAGCCTCTCTACTCTACCTGAAAAAAGCAAACTCGAAAATGAGAAGAAACATTTTTTACTTATCCCTGTCGTTGTGAGAGGGGAGGGGGGCGTTTTACAAAAACTGGCAAAGACGATGGGATGCTCTGGGGAGCACGTAGTCAGTTTTTTGGTAGATTTTACTTCAAAAACAATTGAATTCTACGATCCCAAAGGGCTTACCTGTGAAGATCGGAAAGGACAACCTCTTCGAAGCGATCCACGAGTTGACCTGCCTCAGTTTCTGAACCATCTAAATCAAAAATATGGAGAGGGATCATTTACAGTTTCACAAAATACAGAAAAAAACCAAGGAGATCTACATAACGGTGGGGTATACCTCTGCAATTATTATGAAAGACGTTTAGTAGAGCATGAACCTTCTTCCTCAATATTTAGCAAGCCCTTGACGCTACCTGAAGCAAATGGGTATCGAGCTCATATACTCTCTAGTATTTGCTCTGTGGAGGAAAAAGAAGATACAATTCAAATTGGGTGGGAGATAGACTTTAAAGAAACACAGCCTCCTTCCGATGATTTTTTAGGCGCTTCTGTGAGATCACTGCGTCAAGTTGTCTCTCTGCCTTTAGATTTACTCGCTACGGCATTGAGTCGAAATACAATAGTGCCAAGTATCGCAGATGTTCATATAGATAATTTTGGCACAAGTGAAGATCTCAGTCGCCCAGCTGTTCTTAAACGATTACAAGTTGTTCAGGAATTTTCTCCGGAAACGCTTGAGAGTTATCGTTTTTATCTAGAAGGGAAATATTCTCAGGTAAAAATGGTAACAGCTTTCCTGTATCTAAATCAAAATATGAATCCAACTGCTTTACCGCAAAAACAGGCATTATTCGATGATAATAAACAGTTTCTGGTTATTCCTGTTGTAATCACTCATCCAGAAGATAGTTATTTACTTACACTTACCAAAACTATGGGAGGATCAGGATCTCATGTAGTAAACTTTTTGGTAGATTTTTTTTCAAAAACGATTGAATTCTACGATCCTAAAGGCTTTACATGTGAAGACCGAAGAGGCCAACCTCTTCGCAATGATCCATCCCTTGACCTGCCTCAATTTCTAAACCGTTTAAATCAAGAATATGGTGATGGTGTATTTGCAATTGTACAAAATACAAAAAAGAACCAAGGTGATTTTCTTAATTGTGGAGTATATCTCTGCAATTATTATGAAAGACGTTTACTACAAGGGGAATCAGCTACTTCTATTTTTGCAAATAGCATGACCTCAGAAGAGGCTAATGCATATAGAGAACAAATTTTCAATCAGATCGCTTTTTTGTCTAAGCAACCTACAGAAGATATTCGCGAATGGCAACTGGTCTAAGTGGTGGAAGAATCACCGGATAAATGTTTTTTTTTACAATCATAAATTGTAAAATATAAGAG
>JABEVM010000184.1 GCA_013041585.1 Chlamydiota bacterium | reverse complement strand
GTATTAGATAGTCGTTAAATGATATAAGCTTTTTTCATAAAAGCGATTTTGAATATTTTAAAAGGCAAGGACGTATGGATAAGAAAAAACTTACAGAAGGGGTTTCTGTTAAAGAACTCGAGCATTTTGCAAAACAATACAGAATCGAAGTCGTGTATTGTTTAGCGCTCGTATTAGCATGTTTTTTTAGCTTTTTTATGTTTGGTCCAGGCTGGAGCATTTTCTTTGCCAGCGTCGGCGGTATTCTTGGATTGACCTTAACAAAGAAAATCGAGTCAGTTTTTAAATTCGCAGCTCATTTTATTCTGAAACAAGAAACTATGACTCAACTCATCCTAGCAACGGTCTTTTTATTGCTCGCGATTTTTGTTCCTCCTCTTATATTTTTGAAGTTAGGTCTTCATGGAGGAGTAAGCTTGTTTAACTCAATGAAAAATGGCAATGGTAAATAAAAAGCATCTAGAGAGAGGCTTGCAATGTTTTCTCTCTATAAGAAATGTAGTCTTTCAAAGAAAACTGATTTTCTTGAAAGCTCTTTTCTAAAAGAAGTCCCACATCGTGATGAGCTCTTGTTTTTTCGGGTTTTTCTTGCCACCCGACAAAAGCCTTGAGCTCATTCCAAGAGAGTCGTTCTTCCCTAGTAAGTCCCAGTTGTTTTTGCAAGTTCGCAATCCTAAGAAGATTAAAACCATAAAGAGTGGCCCCAAAAGCCTTTTTCTCGCGAAGTAAGATATCTTCATCCATTTGCTTTTTCAACAGATTTGCACTATCTAAAGCTTCTTTCCATTTCTTTTGCGCGATCAAAAGAGCTGTGTCGCCAAAAAAGGTATAGTATTGCAAAGCTCCAGAGCTTTTTTGTTTACTAGAAAAAAATTTGGTAAAGGACTCGGCATCTTGTTTTGTATAGAGCACATGCTGCGCAATCTGCGCATCCAGTTTCGCATGAAGCTCTGGATGACGATCTAACCCATGGCGGACCTTTTGTAAACTTTGAAGATCATTTTCTGAGGAAGTTATCCATTTTTGAAATGCCAGATCAGTACGTAAGAATTCCTGCAGGGAATCGCCTTCTCTTTTACTTACAAATTGAAAAATTGTAAGGCAAAGTACAATTGTTGCTATAGACCCGAGTAAAATGGTCTTATAACGCTCTGAGCACCAAAATAAAAAATCCTTCATACCCACCCCATTTTTGATTAAGTAAAAAAGATTTTGAGGTAGACGTACTTTTTTTTCAAGACGAGAAAACTAGAGAAAAGCCTTAGTTTTTTCAACTTCCTCTCTTGCAAAAATCCTTTTGAAAGATAAGAATTATCATTTACACATCTACCTTAGGGATTAAAGCAAAATGTTAGCAGAAATTGTCTCCTTATCTGTCATCTCACTTTTAGGCGCCATGAGCCCAGGTCCTGATTTTGCTATCATTACAAGGCATGCGCTAACGGGATCTAGAAAATCAGCAATCCTTGCCTCTCTTGGTGTCTGCCTGGCTATTATGGTGCATGTCACGTATTGCTCACTTGGAGTTGCTTTCCTTCTTTCCAAAACCCCTCTTCTATTTAAATCCATACAAGTAGCTGGAGCCTGCTATTTAGGATACTTAGGAGCTAAACTTCTTTTTTCCAAGAAAAGTCATTCTGCGGTTTATGCTCCACCTCTTCACAAAGCTTTCCTCTCCGGGTTTTTGACCAATCTCTTAAATCCGAAAGCCACTTTATTTGTATTGAGTGTCTTTACGCAGTTTGTCAACCCCTCAACCCCTTTATTTATTGAATTCGTTTACGGCTTTGTAATCGCAGGCGTAGGATTCGCATGGTTTGCTAGTTTGTCTTATATTATCACCCATAGAGCACTTCGAAATCATTTTGTAAAATTTCAGACGATCTTAATGAAGGTGATGGGCTTTGTGCTTTTAGCGCTCGGGATTTCTGTTCTTTTTACTATTTCAATCTTCTAGTGTAAAAAATCCCTTTCTCAATTCTCAAACTCTTCGTTATATTCTCTCGAAGCGCTCTTTGATTGCTCCTAAAATGGCAAAGTGCGTTCCCTTTCAACTAAACCAACTATATCGGAGATTTCGATGAGAAAAGTAACGTTTAGCATGCTTCCTCTTCTTTTTCTAACTTCTATCGTAAGCACCATACCTAGCTACTCAGATACTGTAAAAAATAATCCAGCTCTGAATAAGCACGTATACGAAATAAGAAACCCTAAAACAGATCCAAAAAATTTTAGAAACAACTTAGAAAAAATTGGAGAATACTTAGCTCTACAAGTTTCAGAAGATCTTGATACAAAAGAATAACAAATTGAAACCCTCATGGGTTCGACAGCATCTCATGCTCTTTGCGCAGAAAAACCTGTTTTAATCACTATTTTACGCGCGGGACTTCCTCTTTGCTACGGTGTACACAAGATTTTTTCTGATTCAGAAGTGGGTTACTTAGGCATGGCAAGAAACGAAGAAACCCTGCAGCCCAAAACAGATTATATCGCAATACCCAATGTCAGGGACAAATGTGTTATTATCATAGATACAATGATTGCAACAGGGGGTTCAATACTCGATGCAATCAGAATCGTAGAAAAGCAAGGGCCTAAAAAAATCATTGTGATAGGTGCGATTGCAGCAGAGGCTGGAATTGCAAAAATTGTAGAGTACAATCCTAACATTAAAATCTACGCAGCCGCAATTGATCCGCAGCTAAATGAGAAAGGCTATATCATCCCAGGACTTGGTGATGCAGGCGATAGATGTTATGGTCAGAAAGAATAACCATACCTAATTAGAAGCAGGGAAGTAAGCCCTGCTTCTTTTTCAAAACATCTTATTTTTTGCACGTAGATAAAAGACAATAGATCGCTTCCATAGCATCTAACGTATGTGCCATAGTAAATTTGGTCTCAACAAGCATTTTTGCTTTCCTTCCCATTTCTGCTCGTAAGCGAGGATTATCTTTTAATTTCAGTACACGATCCGCTACTTCTTTTGGAGAAAAAGGTGGGACTACATATCCAGTCACTCCATCAACGCATACTTCAGGAAGCCCTCCAACGGAAGTAGTAAGAAGGGGCCTTTCTAAATAGGCGGCTTGCAAACTTGCTTGAGAAATCCCTTCATGTGCGGTACTCAGGAGCGCAAATACATCAAGAGATTGAATTGCAACTTGAGGAGAGGGTAAGTGCCCGGTAAAAATCACTTGTGAGGTCAGTTTCAGTTCTTCCACAATCGGCTTATACTCATCTAAATAACCGCCTCCGATAATGATCCACTTCAAGTTAGGTGTAGCGCGTAGAAGGTTGGCAGCTTCAATAAAGTCTTTAATTCCCTTCCAAGACCTTACTACACAAACAGTGCCAACTAGAAAATCGTCCTTTGAAATCCCCCACTGAGAGCGAAAATTTTCTACTTCTCTAAGCGGAACTTGTAAAGAGAGTGGATCTACACCTGTAGCGATACAAGCGCATCTGCTTTCAGAAATTTTAGCTTGCGATACGATTATAGGAATAATCCCTGAGGAGGTCGTTACAACAAAATCGGCAAGGAAACGGTAGAGTAAGATGCTATTAAAACCTTTGCGGATCGGGGTTGATAGATGCCTTGTACGGATAATTTTCCTTCTCTTGAATTTTGCTGCAAATCCAGCAAGCCACGCATCGCTAGAAGAATGGGTATTTACAATATCAATCTTGTGCTTCTCGATGATGGACATGATCTCTGGAATCGTACGAAACCACAAAATCTTTTTAAAAGGCATCTCGTAAACAATAAATCCCTTTTCTCTAGCCTTTTCAGCAAGTTTACCACCGTTTACAACCGCAAATATCACCTCATGGCCTCGCTCCCGCATTCCTTCTGCTTCTTTTAATATACGAATTTCCTGTCCGCCCCAGCCATTGGAACCCTCTGTGTGCAATATGCGCATAAGCCCTATACTTGTTGAAAATTTATGATAATTTTTCGATACCCAGCAGAAAAAGGCAATTCTTTTGCTTTTTCCCACTCCACCCATTCAAAGCCTGGAATGGGAAGTTTTTCTTCGGCCTCCAAAAGCGAAGGGAACAAATGAGCACTATATTTGGTGAACCCATGTGTTACTTTGTCTAGTCTCTTTTGGAGGCGCACTTTCAAGGAAAAATTTTGAAAAATGTCTTCTACGAGATCTTTTGGGCTATAATCTTGATTTTCCCGTTCAAAATAAGGGAAATAATACAAATCTGCCATCACTTTTCCAAAAGATTCTTTTGCGATGAGAACCTCATTCTTCCATTTGATCACAGCCACTTGTCTAAAAAGGATGATCGTCTCTTGTTTTGCATTTTTTTTAGGCAGCTCCTCCGCTTTATCATGCAAGAGGGAAAGACAGTTTTTTTTCAAAGGGCAGAGATGGCAACGCGGCTTTTTTGTACATACTTTCGCTCCAAGCTCGATGAGAGCTTCCATAATGACCCAAGGCTCAAAATCTGGAAGAAGGCCTTCTACTAAGCCTTTAATCGTTTGCTGCGTACTTTTCTTGGTGATCTCCTCTTCAATCAAGAAATACCTGGTAAGCACGCGGTATACATTTCCATCTACCGCAGCTGCTTTTTTATGAAAGGCAAAACTGCGCAGCGCCCCTACTGTGTACGGACCGAATCCTTTAAGCTTTTCTAGCTCCTTCTCATCTTCAGGCAGCTCTCCCCCATAAAAGATGAGAATTTTTTTCGCTGTCTCATGTAAATTTCTAGCCCTTGAATAGTACCCAAGCCCTTCCCAAGTTTTAATGACTTTTTCGATCGGCGCCTCAGCTAAGCTCTGCACATCAGGAAACTGTTTCATCCAAAGATCGTAGTAGCGAAGGACAACAGCTACCCTCGTTTGCTGCAGCATAGTCTCAGAAATCCATACCTGATAGGGTGTCGGACTCTCCCGCCAGGGCAGATCTCTTCTCTCTTCTAAAAACCAAGTTCTAAGCTGCGATAAAGGAAAACTCACGCCATTTTTCCCAGGTATATTCTTCCTAGAGGGAAATTTTACCTCTCCAAATCAAAAAAACAAACAATTTTATATTAAGGGTTTAGCATCTGGCACGATTTTTGCAACTAAGGAGGTAAGAAACTTCTCAACCATTATCGAGGAGACTATGGCAATTAAAAAAAAGAGCTTTGGAAATCTATGGCAAGAAATTCACGACCAACTACAAATTTCTATGAAAAAGGAAATTTTGACAATGAGGGAAATTTTGGCAAACATACACCAAGAAGAGATCTTGCTCCTTGGGAACGATATAAAATCTTTGGAACAAATTTTACACGAAAGATCCGAGCTTATCCAGCGTCTTGGAAATCTTCGCTCCACCAGAATCTCCGTGACGAGTAAGCTCTCTAAGCTCGCCTCTACAGAAGATACCATCGCAACTTTTGATGAGATCTTCACCTCTTCCGAGACATTAGATTGTGAAATGCTTCTACTTAGAGATCAAATTTTAGCCTTAACGGATAAAATGAACTCCCAGCTTAAGCAGAATCAAAACCTTTCTACAAAAATACAAAATCATTCCATGCATGAGCATATGCATCTACCAGAAATGACCGCAAAACCTCGAAAAAATGCCATCATTACCTATCCAGAAAGCACCAGCGAAGTTGATCCTAGATCATAATCAAAAAAGCGCTATACTTCGAAAAAATTGAGCGAGTAAAAAATGATGAAGTATAGCCTCCCCAAAGCTGCCTGTCTGCTTTATGGACACAAGGTCCACCATCTTGACCATCTAGCCGTTCTTAGTATCCTTTTAAGGGTTCCTCTCATCGTGACAGAAGAAAACGTAGAGGCCCTTGCGAGGCTATGCTATCCAGGGATCCATGTCATACTCTCTGACTATGCACATGTTGCTTTAGATACGGTAAAAACCTATGAGGTGATTTTTACTTGCCTTCCCAGAGATCTTTTTGATGATATCTTCTTCCTATCTGAGCAGCTGCAGCAAAAAACTCTTCATACAATTTGGTGTCCTCATGGAAATTCTGACAAAGGGAAAAACTCCTTTTTTATGGAGGCGCTGCAAAAAGAGAAGTTTGCCTTAGTGTACGGAAAGAAGATGATCGATTTTTTTAAAGAAAAAAACGTCTTTTCTCAACTTGAATCCTATGTAGAAATAGGTAACTATCGATATGATTTTTATCAAAAAGAGAAGAATTTCTACCAAGGGCTGGTTCAAAAGCAAATCAAAGACAAACTCGTAAGCGGCAGAAAGACCATATTGTATGCGCCTACTTGGAAGGATCGGGAAAATTCCAGTTCTTTTTTTGATGCCTGCTCAGATCTTATAGAGAAACTGCCTTCTTCCTATAATTTGCTTATCAAGCTCCACCCTAATCTCGTTTTACAAGAAAAGGAAAGGACCTGTTCTATAATCGAGAAATACGAAGGAAGACAAAACGTCCTTTTTCTCCAAGATTTCTCTCCTATTTACCCTCTTTTAGACATGACTGATATTTACTTAGGGGATATGTCATCCATAGGGTATGATTTCTTAACCTTCTCTAGGCCTATGTATTTTCTCAACCAAAACGAAAGAAACGCGCAAACTGATGCTGGGCTTTATCTCTATCAATGCGGCGTGTCCATACTTCCAAAAAATTATCAGAACATTTATGAGATCATAGAAAAGTCGCTACCCCGCGATGGAAATTTTTATAGAATTCGAAAGCGAATTTATGAAGAAACTTTTTGTAGTGCTAAGCCCTTGGATAGCGTAAAAGACGAAATTACCCTCATGTATCAAAGTATTTCTGTTCAATCATCCTTAATGTAAAACGGGTTTACATGAAAATGTTAGGTCAAAATGCGGTCTCCTTACTAACAGGTCCTCACACTCATTTGGACCATTTGGGAGTTTTTTCGCATCTGGTTGGCATTCCCGTTATTGTCACTGAGCCGGAAACTTTGACACTTGCCCAGATTTACTATCCTCAAATCGATGTGTCTTATAAAGATTTTTTAGAGCTTTCCTCAAAGTACCTAGTCGATAACTTCTCTGTCATAGTTCATTCTGGAAGGAAGATGACGGGATATTTTACGGATATGATTTCTACCTTCCACGAAAAAAAGTTGCGATTCGTGTACTGTCCCCATGGGAATTCAGATAAAGAATATACTCTGAAGCTGGAAGAACAACCTCTTCAAGATATCGTCTTCGTCTATGGGAACCATATGCTAGATCTTTTAAAAGAAAATGGCGCCATTCAAAAAATAAATAAAACGCTATTTTTAGGAAACTATCGCTACACTTATTACAAAGAACATCAAGCCTTTTATGATAACTTGGCGGAAGAGAAGCTCTATAAAAAACTGAGTAAAGGAAAAAAAAACCTCCTTTACGCGCCTACTTTTACTACAGCGGAATATACTTCATCGTATTTTGAAAAATGTGCCCTTCTGATAGAGCAAAAACCACGCGATTGGAACCTTATCATCAAGCCCCATCCGCTTTTAGAAATAAACGATCCTGCAAAAGTGTGGCATCTACTTCTTAAATATGAAGATCGCGAGGATGTTATTTTTCTTACGGACTTCCCGCCTATTTATCCTCTTCTTCAAAAGTGCGACGCCTTTATCGGGGATTTTTCTTCCGTAGGCTACGATTTTCTAACATTTAATAAACCCATGTTCTTCTTTGCTCCCAAAGAACCTATATCTTCTTCTAGAGGACTATTCTTGCATCAATGCGGCATGCAAATCCCTGAGGAAAATCTTTCAAACATGTACGGATATATAGAAAAAGGGTTTGAAGAGAATATCGAAAGATATTCATCCCCACGTAAGAGAGTCTATGAATATACTTTTGAAAAAGATGTTTGCTACGCAAAAATCAGAGAGAACTTTCTCTCTATCTAATTAGCTTCATACGAAGTGGGAGGAAGAACAAAAGCATGATGAAGCTCACGTAAATTTCCAGCCGTTGCGATAGCCTCAAGCTCATAGGTGCATCCACCTTCTCGTAAATTCCCGATTGTTGTCACAGTGGCTACACGGTAGCCAGCAGGAAATACCCCATCTAAACCTGTCGTCACAAGTAAGTCGCCAACTTGCAGAATTGGAAGAACTTCTTTTGAAGAAGATCCGAGGACTTCTCCGCTTCGAAGATCTCTAGCAGGCCCTTCTTGATCGCTAAAATCATAGTTGAATCCTGTTCCTCGCAAGATATTGGTATGACAGCGCCATAAAGGAGTGCTAGTGCCGTATAACTCACCTTTTGCAAGGTAGCGGTCCTTTTGACTTGGAGAGAGTTTCTCTTTAATAAAATGAAGCGCCTGAAATACTTGCTTTTCTCTCTCTGTCGAGTCAAATAAGTCTCCTCGTTTCTTCAGCTGCGTAAAAAGCGTTTCGACACTTTCTAGCAAAGCTAAGTTTTGTTCTGACCCTCTAACAGCCCTTACACTTGGTACAAGACCAGAATCTGTAATTAATCTAACCCTGCACTTCCTTTCAGCTACAAATTCAACGACGCCTATAATCGAATCGCCAACTACTACAGGACTGTTTTTAGCTACGACTGTCTTTCCAAGCAGCTCATTGTCTTTTTCTCCTACATTGAGCCAAAAAGAACTGCTCCAAGAAGAAGGATCTCGAAAGATCACCTTGGCAGGAAGCGCCTGCATCTGAAGTTCAAGACGATTTGCAAGCTCTTCATTTCTTCTTTGAAAAAATTCTTTCCAGAAATGATCATCTTCCCTGGTGGCGGTAATCTTACTAAATTTATCGATTTGTTCTTGGAGTCGATCCTCAAACATAATCCATTCGCGAATGCTCTCGATTTGACTCTGTAGCATCTGATTTTCTAAACGTAATCTTTGGATCTCTCTAGATTCAGCTTGGAGAGAAGAAGTGGTTTGAATTGGGGCCACCGCTAAAAAATTCTTCAGTCCACTCATCATTTTCCAACTAGGGGCCACACAACTAATTGCAACAAATCGCATTTTATCAGCTGTATCTCTAGGGATGCTCATAACTACAAAGAAAGCGATTACAAGCAAAAAAAGGGGTTTATAATTAGCCCTGCGCATCTTTAACCTCTTTCGCTAATAGGTCAACTACTCTTTCAAAATTATTTTGATTAAATCCTGTAAGATTAATCCTTCCATCATTTGTCATGTATATGCCATGCTTTTCAATCAACCTATCCACCTGTTTTTTACTGAGTTCAGCATAACAGAACATTCCTCTCCGATCTTTTAAAAAAGTAAAATCAAGTTGGGATTTTGCCGCAAGCGCGAGTAGAAATTTCTCTCGTAATGCGGAAATTCTCTTTCTCATTTGCATGATTTCTTTTTCCCAAAGGTCTTTTAAAATAGGCTGACGTAAAATCTCGAGAACAACACTCATTCCATGCGAAGGGGGATTTGAGTAGCTCTGTCGTATTTTTTTACGCAAAACGCTCATCACCGTATTTTTACTCTGCTCAGAATTTGCTCTGACAAATAAAGCTCCTATTCTCTCTGCATACAGCCCAAAATTTTTGGAATAAGAACAGGCAACTAGCATCTCAAGTCCCTTTTCTGCAAATAATCTAATTGCAAAAACATCTTCTTCCACACCAAATCCAAAACCTTGATAAGCGCTATCAAAAAAGGGAATATGATTTTTCGAAGCAAATATATCAGAAAGGATCTTCCACTCCTCATTTGTAAAATCTGCGCCCGTCGGATTATGGCATATTGCATGCAAAAGAATCACGCTCCTTGAAGGAAGTGTGTGTAAAAGACTGCAGAATTCTTCAAAAGCTACTTTATGGTATTTTTTATCATAGTATGGATAGGTTTCTACCTGCAAGTTACAGCTTAGAAACACTTCTTTGTGATTGAGCCAGCTTAAGTTCGGAATCCATATCTTTTTAGCCCCACTTTCTTGCAGGAGCTCGCCTCCAATACGAAGAGCGCCCGTACCCCCAATGCTCTGCATCGTAGCTATTTTTGAAGAAAACTTTTCCCAGAAGGTATTTCCAAAGGTTAGAACCCCCACATGATGCAGGTAATTTTCATCGCCCGCAATAGGTAGATAGGACTTACTTTTCTCGTTTTTTACGAGAAAGGTTTCTGCTTCCTTAACTGCCTGTAAAATAGGAATTTGCCCTTCTTCATTTTGATAAATGCCTATCCCTAGGTTCACCTTGTCAGCCCTTTTATCTGCTACAAAAGCCGCATTTAAGCCAAAAATCGCATCTGTGGGAACCTCGGAGAGATGTGTAAAAATTGACATAGAATCCTTAGCAGTTAGAATGGCCTCTTTCTTAAAAAAAGTACTACACTTATAAAGAATATGCAACTGCATTATTT
>JABEVM010000183.1 GCA_013041585.1 Chlamydiota bacterium | reverse complement strand
TCTCTAAAGATATGCACTATCGCCTGGCAAAAGAAAAATCTCCTTATCTACTCCAGCACGCAAATAACCCCGTGGATTGGTATCCTTGGGGTGAAGAGGCGTTTGAAGAGTCTCGCAAAAAAGATAAGCCGATATTTCTTTCTATTGGATATGCGACATGTCACTGGTGTCATGTCATGGAGAAAGAGTCCTTTGAAAATCAGCATATCGCTGAGATGATGAATGACGTTTTTGTCTGTATCAAGGTGGATCGAGAAGAGCTTCCTCATATCGACAACATTTACATGGATTTTGCTCAAGCGCTGCTTTCCTCTTCGGGAGGATGGCCGCTGAATGTGATTTTGACCCCAGACTTAAAGCCATTTTTTGCAATTACGTACTTGCCAGCGCAATCTAGGAAAGGACTGATTGGACTTGATCAATTTATCTTGCATATTCAAAAGCTATGGCAAAGTGAAGAAAAGGGGCAGCTGGTTGAACAAGCCAGCAGACTTGTTGAGATATTTAAAGAGTCTTTTGCCAATTCAGGAATTGACGTTCCTTCTTCTTCCGAACTGCAAAAAGCAATCGAAATGTTTTTTGAGCTTACAGATCCTGTAAATGGCGGATTGAAAGGTGATCCCAAGTTCCCTTTAGGGTATTTAGCGGACTTGCTCCTTTCTTATGGAAAACGACAAGGCGATAGTAGAGCTATATTTTATGTCGAGCTTACTCTCCAGATGATGCACCGGGGCGGGATCTATGATCATATCGGAGGAGGATTCTCAAGATATACAGTGGATGCAAAATGGATCATTCCTCATTTTGAAAAGATGCTATATGACAATGCGATCCTAGCTAAGACGTATTTAGATACTTGGAAATATACGCACAATTCCCTTTATAAAACTGTGTGCTGCGAGGTTATTGATTATGTTCTTCGCGATATGACAGATAAGGAAGGGGGATTCTATTCTGCTGAAGATGCAGATTCCGAAGGAAAAGAAGGCCTTTTCTACACCTGGACCATACAAGAGATCGAGCAAATTCTTGAAAAAGAGGAAAGTCAAATTTTTTGTGGGTACTATAGTCTGTCAACCGTTGGAAACTTTGAGGGAAGAAATGTCCTACATATGGCAATGGACCTAAAGGAGTTTGCGAAGATCTTGCAGGTAACAGAGGAAAAACTATCTCAGATTTTAGCCACTAGCCGAAAGAAACTATTTCAAGCGCGAAGTAAGAGACCCCATCCTTTCAAAGATGATAAGATCATTACGGCGTGGAATGGCCTTATGATAGATACCCTAGTTCAGGCAGGGGTTGCAATGCAAGAGGAGAAATACACAAAATCTGCTCTTGACTCTGCAAACTTTATTATAAAAAACTTATTGAAAGATGGGCATCTACTCCGCAGATACCGTGATGGGGATGCACGCTTTGCTGGAAATTTAGATGATTATGCTTTTTTTATTAAAGCGATTCTAAGTCTTTTCGAGAGTGGTTTTGGTAGTCAGTGGGTAGAACTCTCCTTGCAGCTAGCAAAAATTCTGGAAGAGGAATTTAAAGTTCCAGGTGGCGCTTTTTATTTAACTCACGAAGATGAAAACTTAGTTTTTCGAAAATGTGAGTTTTATGATGGGGCTGAACCTTCTGGAAATGCAGTTCACTGCGAAAATCTCTTGCGCTTATACCAGATTACACAAGATGAAAAATATTTGCAGCAAGCTGAAGATATCTTAAAAGCTGCAAAGGCTTATATCGATGCATATCCTCCCGGAGCATCCTATAATTTACTCGCTTTGCAAAGATATCTAGACCATAAAGCTCCGACCGTTATTATAGCTCTTAATGAAAAAAAGGAAGGAAGAGAGGCTCTGTCTCGAATTTTCTTCGAAAATTATTTTCCCTCTATGGCTCTGATCTGGAAAGAGCCGAAGGATACTAAGCTTATGGCTTTGATCCCGGCCTTGCATGATAAGATACCAATTGATGGAAAGACAGCTGTTTATATTTGTAGACAAGATGGGTGTGAAGCGCCCCTTACGGATCTTTCTCAAATAGAAAAAGCTTTGCAAATACTCTAAAAGAGGTGGCCCGTGAACGTAAAAAATATCGGTGATTTTACAATCCTCAAAAAAATAGGTGAGGGATCTTTAGGAACGGTTTTTTTAGCGGAGCATAAATTTGTAAAAAAAACATTTGTTCTCAAAGTTCTACCAGAAGAGCTCGCTGCAGATAACCAGTTTATCACACGTTTTGAAAAAGAAGTGGCGCTTGTTGCAGGCCTTGATCATCCTCATATTGTTCTCACGCATAGCGCCTCTTTTGCAGAAGGCTTTTACTACTTAGTGACAGAATGTGTCCTTGGCGAAGACTTTGAAATGATGAACCTTGCCAAATATTTGGAAAAAAGGAAAAAGCCTCTTTCTGAAGAAGAGATCATGCAGATCTTAGGCCAAGTCGCATCAGCTCTTGATTACGCACATCAAGAATTCGAAACCCCTATTTTACACCTTAGCTTGAAAGTGAACAATATTGTCATCGCAGAAAAGGCGGGGGGGCTTCATGTCCAACTCTCTGATTTTGGTCTTGCAAATGTAGTAGGTGCCGGATATCTATTATCTCGCATGTACAATGCCTTAGCAGAGACGCTTGGCGCTAGAGCGGATTCACCTTCTGCGATCTCAACACTCCAGCGCTCTTTTTTACAGTCTTATGTTTTTTTAGCCCCTGAACAAAAAGTAGTATCGGAATCTACGAAAGTTACTTTTAAAGCAGATATCTATGCTTTTGGAGTTCTTGCCTACTATCTTCTTATGGGAGAGTTTCCAGAGGGTGCTTTTACACCTCCTTCAGAAAAAAGACCAAGCTCCCCTTATTCTTGGGATAAATTCTGTACTCTTTTATTGCAACCCCATCCGGAAAAAAGACCGAATTCTCTTCAAGAGGCGCTACAGGTTCTCAGATCTCCAAAAGAAAATAAAGTAGCGATAAAGAAAACGGAATCAGTTGATCTTTCTGAGATTTTAGATAAAAAAATCACAAGTAAGGCTTCTCAAGCAATAGAGCAAGAAGCGCTCCAAACTGTATCTTCTTATGCAGCGCAAGAGCTAGCTCCTGTTTTACGCCCACAAGAAATTATGCGCCCCGAATTTGATTCAGACCCTGGCGCGATATTCCAAAGAGATGCGGCTGTCGGGAAATACCAACGCCAAGAAGTGGAAACAAAGGTCATTGAACCTGTTCTTACAGAAATGATCGTTATTAAAGGTGGAACATTTTTTCGTGGTAGCCAGCAAGGTGCTCGTGATGAGATGCCACGCCATCAAGTAACAATTTCTGATTATGCTTTGGATGTTCACCCTGTCACGAATGAACAATTCGTGCTCTTTTTAGAAGCTATGGGCGGGGAAAAAGATGCAAATAATCTCGATATGATCAGGCTTCGAGATTCGAGAATTAAACGCAGTGGTGGTAAATTAAGTATCGAGTCGGGCTATGCAAAACACCCGGTTGTTGGAGTGGCCTGGTATGGAGCTGTAGCCTATGCTAAATGGGTAGGGAAAAGACTACCGACAGAAGCGGAGTGGGAAATCGCAGCTTTTGGAGGACTCTCTGATTCGATCTATCCATCGGGTTCTACGATCGAACGCTCCGAGGCTAACTTTTTCAGCTCTGATACAACTACCGTCGGAAGCTATCCTCCCAATGGATATGGCCTTTACGACGTAGCTGGAAACGTCTATGAATGGTGCCAAGATTGGTATGATTATCACTACTATGACGTATCTGTGCAAGAGCCCGAAAACCCTAAGGGACCACTCCAAGGGGTCTACCGTGTACTTCGAGGTGGTTGCTGGAAGAGTTTGAAAGAAGACCTTCGCTGCGCTCATAGACACCGTAATAACCCCGGCACCATGAACGGTACCTATGGGTTCAGGTGCGCTGCTGATGTCAGCCCTAGATAGTTCTTATACGCATTGCATTAGTTAATGTAATGAGTGTTAAATTAATCGTTAATTAACTGGTTGATTGATGCGAAGTTAATTAAATTAACTTCTATTTATCTTTCTATTTTAATTAGGATGTGCTAACTTAAAGATAAGGGCAGACTAGATAATACCCAGAAATTGGGCTTACTAGAACGTGCTCTCTTTATAAGTCGTTTGCTATAGTTTAAGCATGCTGTCTTTCTGATTCCGGGGTTTCTCGAATCCCATTAGGATAGGAAGGAATTAACACAGCTTTTCTATAGAGCTCAAGGTACCATTTCCTCTCAGAGAGGAACCAGCAACTTTGCATTGAGAGCGGGTTGTGACCATGGCTTGAGTATATCAAGCGGCTTTGACCCTTCTACCTTGTTCCAGTCACCTGGTGTTTTTACTTCGGGCAGATAAAGGTAGGAGGGTTTTTTTTTGTCTTAGTACTTTTTCGCTAGTTTTACACTTTTGAATCGAAACGAAGTGAAAAATGTCTGTATTTGCCAGTAACAACATCTTCCTTTAGCCCAACAGCTGTTAAGGCTTGTATAGCCTGCATATCATTTTTTTCTACAAAGGCATCTAGCTCTGTAAGAGGGGAATTAGCTGTATTATCTACTGAGCCTACATGATAATGTTTTCCTCTTGCCCAATCTATATAATCGCTCACAATCACTCGTATGGCTTCTTGTGCAATACCTTTATCCCAAGCGTCCCTTTTAAGCCCACAAAATAAACTTGCATGACCTGGTTCTTTCCCATGCTCTAGAGCCACGACTCCTTTAAATTTTTGGTTAGTGTGTAAATCAGCTCTCACAGTTTCAGGCCCATCAGAAGAGGCATAGACTTCAAAGCCGATGCACATATCTTTTGTTTTCCTACGCTCAATATAGCTATGCACTAAATCTGCTACCTCTTCTTGCGTTTTTACTCCTCCATGAAGATTCATGTAAGCTGGCTGTGAGTAAATTTTTGTATGGTAGGTTTGAAGGTTTTTTCCATCCTTACCAGCTTCCATCATAAACATGGATATACGTGAAGTATGAGGGATCACGCTTATCGATCCATCGTTTGCAACAAGGTTTTCAATAAAGGCAGGTTGAATTTGGGATACAACAGAAGAAGACATAGTACTCTCACAGATGTGTTTAAAACGGAAAAGCAATCTAATGCAAAAGCTGATTTTCATCAATTGCTTTTAGGGAATGAAAAAATAGCAAGACCCGGAGGTCTTGCTAAAGCTTACAATCGACTCTTGACGAGCAGTTTTTTCTTTTGAGAGCGGAGTTGATGGATTACTTCTAGAAAATCTAGCATTTCCGCAGAAGAGGCAGGATGTTTTCTAATTTCTTCTACTTTTACATCCCCACTGTCGATTATTGTCTTGACCCTGGTTAGAACAAGGGCTTTTATTTTATCAATTAAGCCTTTGATGTCGGCTCCAGTAAATCCTGTTGTAAACTCAGCTAATTCATTCATATCTACGTCAGAAGAAAGTAATCCATTTTTTCTTAAGGCTTTCGTATAAACTTCCAAAAGCTCCTTTCTTTGCTCTTTTGTAGGAACCTTCATTTCAATGATTGTACCTAATCTTCCCGGTCTTAAAAGAGCAGGATCTAATTTATCTTGGAAGTTTGTGATCCCGATAAAGAGTAGGTTAGGAAGCTCTAGAAATCCGTCCAAAGAAGTAAGAAGTTGGTTAACTTTTGTTCTTTCCCAGTCATGTTGTACATTGCCACGATTAGATCCGATCGAATCAAATTCATCTATGATGATAATAAAAAGAGGACTCAGTTCTCCTAAATCCTTCGCAGCCTTTTGTGCGGGCGCAAAAAGATCTCGGATTGCTTGTTCGGTATTTCCTTCAAATGCATCAAGAAGCTCACTTCCGGAAACCATTTTAATTTGATCATCTTTACAATGTAAATATTGAGCAAGTTTACGAGCGAAGGTTGTTTTTCCGGTACCTGGAGGACCACATAGAAGGATCCCTTTTTCAGGTTTGATATCTAAATCTTGAAGGTAGTCTTTTAATGGTCCAAAAGTAGAGAAGATGGGAGTTAGGGTCGTTTCGAGTTCTGTTGGAAGCCCAATAAAGCCTTCTTGCTGAAGGAATTGTCTGAAAGAAATAGGCCGAGAGGTTTTACTCTCAGCGATAATTTCTCTTCCGAATTGCTTTAACGCCACTACAAAGTCATTCATATAGATCATTCCTGCAGGATGACTTCCAATTTTTTCATTAGCAATCCCTTCTCTAAAGTATGCATTTCTCAATCTTTGAGCTGCTAGATTATTGACTTTGTCCATAAGCGCTAGAAGATCCGCTACTACCATTCCTGTTGTGGCCCTGGCTAATTTTTTTATATCAACGTCTTCGGAAATTAATTTTTTTTCATTAAATACGCGCAAGCAGACGGAAAGAATATTCTGTCTTTGTTCCATAGAAGGAAGTTTCATTTCGATCACCGGACCAAATTTTCCTAGTTTTAACAAAGAAGTATCTATATTATTCGGACCATCCGATATTCCGATCAGTAAAAGATTTGAGCCAGAAAACTCTTGAATACAAGTAAGGAATATGTCGAGCTTATCTGAAGGAGAGAGATATGAATTAGAACCCAACATAGGAGGAACAATACCAATATCATTTTTCATGGGCACTATATCTTCCATATTATTGATGATAACAATATATAAAGGGCTTCGATTTCCAAGCTTTTGGAAAGCTTTTTCCGCAGGCCCAAAAAGGGCTTTGATATTTTCTTCTGGTTTCTTTTCCCCTGAGAAGAGTTGGGGGGCTGAAACAACTTGGAG
This sequence comes from Chlamydiota bacterium, assembly GCA_013041585.1. Lineage (GTDB taxonomy): Bacteria > Chlamydiota > Chlamydiia > Chlamydiales > Rhabdochlamydiaceae > JABEVM01. Next base: position 828 of record JABEVM010000183.1, on the reverse strand, counting down.
TCGCTCGCCTGTACAATTAAAATATTCTGCGAGCTTATAAGCCAAAGTTGATTTTCCAACACCTGGGGGGCCCGAGATAAGAATCCCTTTTTCCGTTTTTACTTTTCTATCTTTGAGAACATCATAAAGGGGCCTACGAGTATCATAAAGGGGATCGTGAAATAAAAGAATCGAATCTAAGGTAGTCTCTAGTTCGGATGGAAATCCTATAATACCTTCGTTTTCAAGGAATTCTCGTAATGGCAGTTTTCTAACAGGCATAGAAGAACTATCTTCTAAGGGAGGAGGTGTTTCTATCTCTTCATCCATTTTTGCGACGGGAGATGATTCTTCCTCGCTGTCTATAGAAGGTGACAGGATTATCGAAGTCGTAGGTGTAATGGAAAATGTACCGGAAAACATACAGCGCTTTTCGGGATAAAATAGGCTGAAAAACGTATTTGTTATGGACCAAAAATTGAATGTTCTATTGTCATTAACATTGTCATCAACTCGAAAAATAGAAAGTTTTACTAAAGTGTCTGGACCTAATTTGTAGAAGATGAATTTTATTGAATCACTTGCTGATATATAAGCGTGATTTTTGATTCCATGTTCATTGATTTGTACTTTAAAAATCTTTTCTGCAATACGTATAAGTTTTTCAGCAGAATTATCATTACCAAAAGTTTTTTGAAAATCTTCAGGATGTAGAGCTACAACACCTTTGGCTATTTGTCCTACCTTTACTACGCATTCTAAAATTGGTTTATCCGAGTGCACTTTTATTGACATAAAACCCATTATGTTATTTTTTTTGTCTATTATAACAATAATCAAATTAAGTAT
>JABEVM010000182.1 GCA_013041585.1 Chlamydiota bacterium | reverse complement strand
GTTATGAAAGGAAGCACATATTCAGAACCCTCGTTTTATGCGAACGTACAATCAGGATCACTACCTGCTTCCCTCTATACAGGACTTGGAAAAAAAGCCCCCCTATCTCTAAAAGACTTTGTATCTGCAATTGATGAAGCCCCTGATTTCCAAGATCCATTTTCTGAAGTGAACTTATTTCTCTCACAGGAAATTAAGAAAGAAATGCGACATATAGGATATGGAAAAAAATGGTCCCTAAAAATTCAAGAAAGACTTATGGAAAAAATCCAGCCGCTCTTTCAAAACGTATTTCCTCAGTATCGATTAGGAATTTCAGCTCTTCGTAAAACTTGGGAAAAAATCTCCTATTATTGTCAGCAGATCCAATCTCAAAAAGAGGCGCTGCATCAAGACGGGAAACTCAATGTTCACTTCCTTATTAAAGAGAACATAAGACAGTACCAGAGACAAATCGAAAGCAGCACAGCTGTGCAGCATCATCAATATACACACCAGTTAGCGATGAAAATCAGTGAGTGTATCGCGATCGTCGATGGAGTGAGGCCAAGACTTGATCAACTGACCAAATTAATTTGGAGCATACAACGCAACCTCATTAAAATGGCTCCTCAAGACAAATGGAAAAGCCCCTATGAAGAGTTTGATAAAATTGACAAAATAGTCACGCAAACGATCGTAGAGGTTTCTACAAAAAAACCGCAAATTTCGCAGCAAGAGCTCGAGTGCGAAGTAAAAGATCATATACACTCGCTTTGTGAACTTCCAAGCTTTGCTTCTTTAGATGTCATGACATGTAATATTGCTGCAGTCCTTGCAGAAAAACTCTCTGCACAATCTCTATTTTCTACGCTATTTCGCGCTGAACAAAAAAAATCGATGATTGAATTTATTCAAAGACACATCACCTTATATAAGAGCTCAAGTAAAGATCCTCATTTGCCAGAGTTTATTAGAAGGACGATTTCTCTTTATAATTTAGCGCTGAAAATGCCTAAAACTCTTTCTGAAAGAGAAATTAAAGAGGCTATCTTGTCAATCTATCCTCATCAAAATGAGACTAGACCAGACTTAGACCAATCGATCTACGCATTTATCTCAGCTGAGGTCATACTACTTAAAAACAAAGAGTACTGCTATTCTATAGAATATGTTACAGAAAGCATTATTAAGTCGTATATCCAAGCAAAAAGCCTACCTGAAATTCCAGAGGCGCAAACTGACCTTTTAGAAATGATCCTTTGGAAGGTAGTCAGCGAGAATGAAGGGCTGCTACAAAAGCTACCTTATATCATTGGCCAAAAAATTGAAGAGCAGATCGCTCATCTATTTATAGAATCTCCAAACCAAAGCTTTAAGAGCGCACTGCAGCATGTTCTTCAATTTTTCAAAAAGACGAAAGAGCTTGCAACCTATAAAAAGTGGGACGAAATTGAAAGAAAGATACACAACTGGAGCATGCAAAGTGACATGCTTTGCAGATGGGTCAAGTACCCTTCTGACACTCCCCTTCTTTCAGAAGTAATTCAAACATACCATGCAATGAATCCAGAAATGAACTCTACAGCTTCACAAATTGTGATTTCGCATGTAGCTCAAAACTATCTTCGCAAATACCCAGTACTCGCATCTTATCTTCCTCAGCTGACCCAGCATATTGGAGCGATTTACAAATGCGTTTGGTATGCAGAAAATAAAGATTCAGACTCAGCGCTAGATCGCTTTATGAAATGGCAAAAAATTGAGCTTAAAAATGCTCTTCCCTTAGCAAGCGAAGAAATTCTATTAGACTATCTAGAAGAAATTTGCTCGAAGAAGCTACCGCTCATTTCTTTTGAGAGAAAGTTTTTGAAAGAGAGCCTTTTTTCTGAAGAGAAGGTAGCATCCTAAAAGGATGCATGGGATGCTGAGGCACTGCCCCATATCCAAGAAACTGCTTGTGGATAGCCACACACTTTGTTCTTCTTTTAGAAATTCAATGAAGAACCGAAATCCAAAGACAGCCACGAGAAAAACGCCGGAAAGCCTTCCTCTTTCTAAAAACCATGCCTTCTTCTTCCATAAAGCGAATAGAGTGATTCCGACTGTAAAATAAAACAATGCTTCATAGATTTGCACGGGATGACGAATGGTGCCCGCTTGTCCATCAACAGGATGTCCGAAAACAACTCCCCAAGGAAGGGTTGTTACAGTTCCTAGAATTTCCTGGTTCATAAAATTTCCAATTCGAATGAACGCAGCTGCAAATGCCGTAGGGATGACACAAAAATCTACCAGATCGATCCATTTAATCTCTTTTTCTTGGCTTTTGATCCTTTGATAAAATAGTGTCAAGGCAAGGAGTATCCCTATCACACCGCCATGACTTGCAAGCCCCCCTTCCCAAGTTTTTATAATCGAGAGAGGATTTACCAAATAAAACTTCCAGTTTTGATAAAAAAATACATCACCAAGCCGGGCTCCTACAACAGCCCCTACCATAACGTATAAACTTAACTTTTCCGCAAAGGTTTTAGCTCGAAGTTTAGTCGTGATAAAAACACCTGGAAACGACTCTTCCAAAGAAAATCTATTCGCAGCTTGCCGCTTGTGATCCGCAGAAAAGAACCTTTCAAGGTAGTTAGAAAAAGGGAAATTCTTTTGAAGTGAAAACTCTTCTCCCTGGATCATATGGTTCAAAGCTTGAATAAGCTCTTTTTTTACTTCAGCAGGAATTACAGAAGGAAGCTTGCTCTGCAGGTAAAATTCAGATCTCTTTTTACCAATCTGTGAAAAAAGAACTTCTTTGCATCTTTCACCTGTTTTATCATGAGGATTTTTTAGGGAATAGATAAGTCCATGGAAGTCTAAGATATCTTTTTCTTCTACTTTGGGAAAGCGTAGAAAATATCGCCGTAAAAGGTAGATAAGGATAAAATAGGCTACGAAAAAACCAAAGGCAAATAAGAAGCCATACCACAAAAGAGGTCTTCCTAGAAAAGGAAGTGGAAAAGAAAACATCTCTCTAGATGGGTCGACAAAAAAATAGCCTAAAAAAAGATTTACCATACATGTACAAAAGTAAAATTTTTACCGTAGGGAAGACCAAAGAAACCTGGCTTCACGATGCCCTATCAGAATATACCAAAAGATTACAACCTACAATAGAAATAACCTGGGTTTTGGCCAAAAATAATGAGCAATTAGAGAGTTTTTTAGATAATGAAAACAGCTTTATTAGCTTAGATCCTGAAGGTATGCTTCTTACAAGTGAAAAATTTTCTACTCTTATTCATAAAAAACTTGAAATGGGAGGATCTCGCATCAACTTTGTGATTGGAGCCGCCGAAGGGCTAACTCCTAAAATAAAGGCTAGGTCTACAGATCTGCTCAGCCTATCTCCTTTGACTTTTACCCATCAACTGACAAGGCTTATTCTTCTAGAGCAGCTTTACAGAGGTTTTGAAATCCAAAAAGGCTCCCCCTACCATAAGTAGGGTGAGCAAATTTTAATTTTCTAATGACTTTTGCTTTCTGAGCAAGAAAGCATACCTGAAGTACAGAACAGCGCCATTGAGAAGAGCGGAGCCTACTGCTACGTCGATGAGTCCCATGAAATCACCTGGAACTTGCAGAAAACGCAGTCCCATACCCAGAAACATCATTCCCAAGATTAAACCGTAATAGGATGGTTTATATACTTTTGAAAGCGGGATAGGAGCTTCCAAAGAAAAAATTCTCTGCACAACTCTTTTTACTGTTTTGTGCAAGACAATACGGGTTTTTAAAAATCCGATGAATAGTGCAACTGTGATTAAAACTAAGGCTGCCTGTTCTTTGTCATTTACAAAGGAGCCAAAGAAATCAAGAAGTATGCTAGAAGTTGCAAAATGGGTTGTATAGACAATCCAATTCAGCCCTTTCGTCAGCAAAAATAATCCTATCAAGAACCATATAAGGCCTGACATCACAACACAAGTAACCTGGGAAAGTTTCATAAATATATTTACCTCGTAATCAAACAACTATAACAATATCACAAATCCCCTACAAAAGAAATAAAATTTATAACGTTTGATTCCTCTATCGACAAAAAAACATCTCCCCCCTAAAATCACTTTTCCTGAAGGTAATAAAATTTTATATAGGAAATCTATGCGCTTTTCTCTGGGCTTTATCAGGTTTTTCTTCATCATCCTCAGTACTTTTTTCATCACTACTTTTATGGTTGCCTCTCCAAAAGGATCTTTATTATCCAATACAGTCCTTGGAATCAGTGTAGGCATTTCTTTCAGTCTAGCTCTTATCGTGCTCGATACATTTTTTCGTAAGTGGAAACTACGATCATTTTCTATTGTTCTTTTAGGCTTGTTATTTGGATATCTCATGAGCCAGGCTCTGTTATTATCTTTCAACACTCTTATCGACATCACTTCGATCTCTATACATGCACCTGCATCCCTTCTCGAATTTCTCAAACTAGGGATTGTCCTTTTTAGCTTATACCTAGGTACAATCATGGTGCATAGCTCATCTAAAGAGCTTGCTGTAAGCATCCCCTTTGTCAATTTTCAGAATAAAGGAGGAAGAAGCAAAACTGTACTCCCCGACCTTTCCACACTCTGCGATTCTCGGATCATCGATTTAGCCTCTTCAGGCCTTCTCGATCAGCAAATCGTTGTTCCAAAATTCCTTGTGGAAGAACTCTATGTCCAAATGGAATCATATGATGATCCTCAAAAGACTAAAGCCAGAAAATGCTTAGAGACATTAAAAAAGCTGGAAGGAATTCCCTCTCTTGGCATGCAATATATCGATATAGATTTTCCTGATGTCAAAGACATTACAAACAAGCTTCTTCGAGTTGCAAGAAAAACAGATAGTCATATCCTCACTCTTGACATCAACCGCATACAGATTCCGGTTCCCGACTCAGTTCGTATCATCAACTTAAACACCCTTTCCTCAGCCCTCAAGCCATCCATGCAAACAGGTGAAGTCATAAAAATTAAAATCCAACGTTTTGGAAAAGAACCAAAACAAGGGGTTGGCTATTTAGAAGATGGAACTATGGTCGTAGTAAATGGAGCTGGAAATTGTATTGGAGAGATCATCGATGCGCAGGTCCTATCTGTAAAGCATACAAACTCAGGAAGACTTGTTTTCTGTAATGCTTATGAAGAAGATGCTCTTTGTCAAGAATATGAAAATGAGCTTCTCCATGAGCAATAAAAGCTCCATACTAGGTATTGGAAACGATATCATTGAAATTTCTCGAATTCGAGATAGCGTTCATGAATTCCATGAACGTTTTTTCTCTAAATTTTTCACAGAAAAAGAACAAAAATATTGCTCTACTTTTGTAGATCCGATACCACACTATGCTGGAAGGTTTGCTGCTAAAGAAGCCATTTCTAAAGCCTTAGGAACAGGTTTTGGCGAAAAACTTTCCCCTATTGATATAGAAATTCTTAATGATCCCGTAAGCGGCAAACCCGAAATCTTTTTTTCCGAGAAAGCGAAAAAGAATTTTAGCAATCCAATTGTGAGTGTATCGATTAGCCATTCCAAAGAGTTTGCAACGGCTGTAGCGATTTGGCACGGCTAGTTATAAAACAGAAAACGGCAGCTCGTACTTGATAAGGAAGAAGTTCACATTTTCTGGGAACGACTTAGCATAGACGCGTCTTTTATATTCGAAAAGAAATGATCCCCAGATATGCATGAGATACTTATAAGAAACGCCCACATCTACAGATTGATGATGGATGGAGCTATACCCTCGAAAGTGCTCAATGTCCACTTCTCTTTTGCCGCCAAACCCAAAATAGCTATCACCTAAAACAGCAAACTGGTGCCTGTTTTGTAAATTTGCTTCTACAGCGCCATACCCTCTTAGCCAAGGAGATCCCCTATTAGCCATGCCTACTGCGCCAAAGGCGTAAGTCCTAAAGTCCCAAAAAGCTCCAGAGTCCCATTCTTTACCGATGGCTCCAGTCAATTCACTATCAAAATAATAATGGTAAGGGCTGCTGACATCACGCAGACTTCTTCCAGAAACCTCTCGAAGTGTAACACCTGCGCAAAGGCTTACAGGATCTCCGATGACATCATCTAAAAACAAATAGCGAAGTTGCGCAGCAACTGTGCTATAGCTAAATGATTGTCTTGGTGTATCAACGAACTCCACTTCCGCGTCAAAATCCCAATTCATATAAGGAGACATGCCAAAGCCAACTAAAATTCCTTTGTCATTCGATGCGGATTTGAGCTGCTCTTTGGCGTTATCAACATAGCGGTATCTGTTGTATTCAAGATCTGTATTAAAGCGAACTTCCCAAATATTTCCAAACCAAGGCTTTTTTTCTAAAGAATGCCCAATAGATGGCAAAAGGCAAAGGCAGCAAAGAATAGATCTCATATTACTCCCTGTGAGCAAGCCAGCGTTCAGCATCTAAAGCGGCCATGCAACCTGATCCAGCAGCTGTTACAGCCTGTCGATAGTTAGGATCCTGCACATCTCCCGCTGCAAATACACCTTCTATATTTGTCTTAGAAGTTCCAGGGATGACTTTAATATAACCGTTATTCATCTTTTCAATCTCATTTCCTAAGAACAAAGTATTCGGCTCATGTCCGATCGCAAAAAACACTCCCCCTGCAGGTCTTGTCATTTCTTGCTTTGTTTGCACATTCTGCAAAGTAATCGAACCCACAACGGTATTGCCTTCAACTTTTGTTAAAACATGGTTCCATAAAATTTCGATTTTCGGATGGTTCATTGCTCTTTGCGCCATGATTTTAGAAGCTCTAAGTTCATCTCTTCTGTGGACAAGGTACACTTTAGAGCCGAACTTTGTCAAAAAGATCGCCTCCTCCACAGCTGTATCCCCACCTCCAAAAACATAAAGGTCTTTATTTCGGAAAATAGGAGCAGCTCCATCGCAAACAGCGCAAGCAGTTACCCCTTTTTGCCAAAATTCGCCATCACGCGTTCCAGGCACATCCAGTCTTTTAGCTGTGGCGCCTGTTGCGATAATAATCGCTTCCGCTTCAACTTCATGAGATGGGCTTTTTACGATAAAAGGATGAGATGAGAGCTGAACGGACTTGACGTCCTCTGTCACAAAAACCGTACCAAACCTCTTAGCTTGGTCTCGGAAGCGGTCCATAAGCTCAGGGCCTGTGACTGCCTCTGGAAAACCTGGATAATTTTCTACCTCTGTCGTGGTCATAAGCTGCCCACCTGCCGGCCCAGAATAAAAGCCTTCAAAAATGATTGGTTCTAGATTTGCTCTTGCTGCATAGATCGCAGCGGTATAGCCTGCAGGTCCCGACCCGATAATTACCAGTTTTCTTTTTTCCATGACTGTTTCTCTCCTTACGTCTCTTAAGAGAAAAGAGTAGCATGGACACACATTTTTTCAGAGGATAAAAAGGAGTTTGGTATGCGAGAACTTATAAAAGTAAAAAAAAGAGAAGAGCCTTTCGGTTCTTCTCTTTTTACCAGGGGTAAGTAGAGGATTTTTTATTAACTTACTTCTTGTGCTCCATCATTTCTAAAACTTCTATGTTTTCCAGATAACCTAGGTAATTCCATTTTATCTGTTGCTGCTCGAAACAAGGCTGCAAAAGGATCTGTAGGGTCTGCCTCATCTACTATAGATGGAGAAGGAGTGCGACTTTCAAATCCTGAATCAATTGGAGAACCTGATCTATCACTTTCACCTTCAGAAGTGGTTCCTAGATCAACCTCATCTGGCTTAGGCATGAAAGCCGGATGATCTGGACTATCTGCAAACAGATCTCTTATGGCACGCCCATCTTCAACAGCAGAGTCTAAAGAACCCTCAGCAGAGCGCTCTGAAGATTCATCATCGTCCCTGACTCTAGACCTTAATATATCTGCTTCATATACTATACCAGGCACTCTCATAGCTCTTTCTTCTAGCATCCTAAGTAAATGTGTTCCGTAAGCCTGAACTGCTTCTCTTTCGTTTGAGAACTTTAAAAAAGGCCCAAATGCATCAGTGCGATTTGGAAAAATCTTTTTCGTATTTTGAGGACCAGTTTTTTCAAAAAGCAGCTCTATATTGCTCCTTACAACTGGAGCATCGCCTTTAAAAACTATTGTACCTTTCTCCTCAACAATCTCCGTGCCTGATAAGAAAGCTTCATTAAGAGTTCCATGGTTACTAGCTGCGATAACACGCACCATATCAACAAAATCTTCTGTTTTTAAAGCTGTATGATTCCGTAAAGGAGCTAGTAAGATCACTCCTGCAACATTAGCATTTATAGTTTCTCTCAATTCATCTATTCTTTCGTTTGTCTCCATCATTGCATCAAGTATTGCAAAGTTCCTATACACTAACAAAGCTTGCTCAGGAGATGCTCCTTTTCTGAAAATATCCTCAATAGCCGGCTGGGCATTTTCCGGATTACCAGCTACAAGCTCAACTGCCCTACGTTTTTCTTCCTCTGATAACTTACTCAAATTACCATTAAGAAAGATCGGCTTAATTTTGGTTTGGAGTAAAAGATCAATGATTTCTTGTTCATCAATGTTCGCTACATTTTCTGCATACATCACTAATTCGCTGTTACTCAAACCCGAAGCTACACCAGCTAGGTCTCTAGCTAGAAAGAGAAGTGATTTCGTATTGCCATTTTCTAATTTTAAACTAGTCATCTTCGCGCGGGCAAACATCGTAGCTTCTTTTTCTACGACTTCTTTCCCATCTACTATTTCAGCTAAGCTCTTCAAATTCTGAAGCAAGTTTCTTAACTCAGCTCCTCTAGCTTTCTTAAGTATTTTTTGTAAGAACTCAGGGTGTTTGTCTATATATTCGATCACTTCTTTTATTTGCTCGAAAGATAAAGTCGCAGTAGTAAATAGATAGCCCTTCAGTTTCTTCTCTTCAAAAGCTATCTTTGTTTTCTCTTCTCTAGCCTGCATTCTTTCGAGTGCATTTTCAAAAAGCATGCAAGATTCAATAATCATGTCACCCTCGCCTTCTTCCAACATAGACAGGGTTTTAGCTGATGGTCTGGAAGGGTTCATAGACTCCAAACCAGCATCACATAATTTTCTCAAGATTGGATATACGTCTCTTTGCTGTTGCGCATCGGCCGTATCAATCAATCGATTAAACAAGAATGAATCTGGCTCCATCGCAAATCGAGCCACAGTTTCTTGCAATTGTAAGGCTGTTCTGTAACCAGAAAGAGTTTGAAGTTTCGATTGTCCCTCTACCGTTAACTTACCCTCATTGGTAACATATTCTACACTGTCACGAACTTGTAGTCTGCGGAGTTCAGCAGTCAAATCAGTATGCAATTTTACTTGTAATCTCTCAAATCCAACAAGAATGTCTGCATAATCTCTGATTTCATCTTGTTCATAGAGGTCATAGAGATACTCGGTCCATTTTTGAAATTTAGGTTTTTGGCTCTCTAAAATTGCAAAATTTTTGGCTCCTAAATGAGTACGCAATCTTGTTTCAACAGCCTTTTCTGAAAGCTTACTTATAGAAATTTCAGACTGAAGCCATGGAGTACTATCTGGCTGAGGAAGCCTTTCTATTAGATCCTGTAAACCGGCTTCATCTCTTTTTCCATCTTTTTTGTAGTTTTGGTTTATATGCTCTTTAACGCGTTGTCTTAAAGTGAGGTCGGCTGTCATAGCAGAAATTTGTGCCTGTCCTTCTTCAGAGGTAAGAAAATTTGCTGTCTCTAGCGTATCGCTATGAACGTATCCAAAGAGTCTCTCAATCATTTGCCAGAGAGAGCGCAATATAAACGAACTAGAAGAAACTTTTATAAACTCTCTTCGACCCGCTTTTTCTGGGACAACAGTAGCTTCTGACTCTAAACTAGGCTTTGGAATAGAAGTTTTTTCATCAATCTCAGAAGAGGGTCTTCCATATGATGCTAATGCTTCCCTGGTTTTACTAGCTGATTGCTGGGTGACTAGCTCACCTTCTTTTTTCTTTAACTTTGCAATGTCTACTCCATTTTCTCCTAATAAGTAGTCTAAAACATCTAAACCTTCCAAACGAAGTAAAGGTAATTTTCTCATAAGCTCTACTTGCGATGAAGTATCAGTAAATGAAGCTAAAGCATTATCTACAGCTTGAGGTCTTTGAGCGTTATATCGCTTACCAAAAATGCCTTCAATAGATCCTGTGAGCAATTCTGGTTTTTCTAAAAATGCCGGATCTTTTTTAGCTTGCTTTACAAGCGCTTGGAGTAATTGCTCTTCTTTCTCATCTCTATTTTCAATAGCCATTGCAAGAGCTATAATATCCTTCACAGCTTTTACTCTCTGCTCATAGCTTTTTTCAATATCCCCTTTTTGAGGAAGTAAAGAAAGGAATTCCTCTTTTATTTTCTCAAGCACAGTCCAATAACTATTTTCTGGCTTTATCAAACCTCTTTTTTCTAACGCTGCACATAATTTCCCAAAAGCTCCAGAACTTCGTAATTTTTCTACATGACCTTCTAGAATATGGCGCATGAAAAGATCTTTCATTTTTGCATTCTCAGGTTCTGCCCAATATTTACTATTCGCCCAAAGATTTTGTATTTGTAAAATAGAGATCAGGGTATCTGAAATTTGTCCGAGTTCTGCAAATGGATGCTGACCTTTACGTCTTTTCTCGCTCCAGCTTCCTTTTGCAAGAGGAATAACTTCTAATACATTCTGACCATCAATTTTTACAATTTGTAAAATATAAGCAGACGGGTTGGCAAGATAGGCTTGGATAGCAATGCGTGATCTCTCTTCTGGGGAAACCACTCTTACTGGATCCATGTCTCCCATCTCAACGACTTGAGAATCACCACCATCACTAATAGATACAGGTTGACTCGAAGGGTCTCTCAAAGATACTCTGTCTTCATTTCGAGAAGCTGATTGTGCTGGTGGAGTATAAGGCTGTCTTACAAGCTCATCAAAATCAATATCTCCTGGTCTATCTGGAAACAAAATCGTTGATGAAACTTGACCTTTAAACTTCGCAAAACCTGCTTGTAACTTTTCAATCAGGTTGTCATCTGTTTCTCGAAGCATTCCTTCCATTTCACGGAAAAAGGCTCTACCTTCTTCAGAAAGTAAAAATAGATCGACTTCACGAGATGCTTCTGGCTCTCCCTCTCCTCTGAGCTTTAAAGCTAAAAATTGTTTTCCTTCAGGAGTCTTTTCTACGACAAGCGTTGTATTATCACTTTCACCAAATTCAATTAACGCGTCAATACTGCGTTGTACAAGTCTAACGTGGTCTTTATGAATGCCAGAAACAATATTTTTAGTACTTTTTAAATGGCTAACAAAAGCTTGCCAGTGCTGGTCATCTTCCGTAGAGAAATATCGTTTATAATATTCCGGATCCCTAGAAAGTCTAGTCATGAGCGCATCTAGCCTTTGGCCACGCTCTGTATCTCGCATGAAACGAGCGACTTCTAAAGTGTTTTGAATGACGGTTGCAGAAGCGTCAGCTCCTAAGCTACCATCTGCGTTCATCTCTACAAATGCAACAACTACTCCTCTCTCGCCTGTTTGATCTATTTTTAGAAAGTTATAGTATTTGTTATCATTACGAGCATTGCTAGTAGCAACTGTTTCGAAAGCCAGTAGATCATGAAATAACGCTTGATCCAACGCAAATGCTCTCGCATCTTGTTCTTGCCTTGCTGTTTCAGCCTGAACTTTTGCCTCTCTTACTTCAGATTGAATTCTTGTAAATGTTTGCACAACCCTATCTGGTGTCCCACATCTTACAAAAAGACTTTGATCTTGCGTAATGCTCCAAATGGCTAAATTGACTAGCTCGTCGTCTTCCGCACTAGAAATGATAGCAGCACCGTCATCTATAATAGCCTTCTGACGTGCCCAATTGTCTGTTCTAAAGAATTCCGATGTAATTTTGTCTACTGAGGTAGGCTGAGTGCCACTTGCTTGAACTAAAAATTTTCTTTGGGTGCTTAAAATGATAGAAGGAAGCGCAGCATCTGGGCCTTTCTTTTTGATTTCTCTACCATAGGCCATTAACGTTTCGTATGTTGCAACGGCCATTTGCGGCTCGGAATACTGTGAAGATCCACTAGCAAAAGTCATAACACCCCATTTATTCTTAAATTTTATAATTATTTAATATAATTATATCATATTTTTAATTATTTCTCACGATGTTACAAATAGTTTATTAAT
>JABEVM010000181.1 GCA_013041585.1 Chlamydiota bacterium | reverse complement strand
TATTTTAAAATAATCTTAACTATATCCTAATGTCTATGAAGATGATTATTTGCGAATTTGATCTCGCAAGAACTTGGCTGCCCCGGCAACAAAATTAGAAAGATTTCTTCCTTCTGTCTCTTGTGTGTAGGTATGCTTTTTTTGTTTCTCAGCTTTGAGGGAGTGGATCGCATCTCGAAAAGATTTTGCAGTTACTTTTATAAGATGAGACATATCGAGGTTATCGTTTTGGGGTGTAGAAGAAGTATTTTTTTGTGGACTTCCCTGTGGGGGTATTTTCAATCCCATAATTATGCCTCTTTGCTAATTATATATTTTCCAGCTAAATCTTAATTATATTAATTAAATTTATAATTTTCAATATAAATATTTAATTATCATTAAATAAACAATGGAATATGGATTGGGTTTATAATGAAATGTTTTAAATTGTTTTTTTTACAAATGATCGTCTATGCTGGGTAAAAAATCAGAAAAAGGTAACGAAATGGTGCGAAAGTGCAAGAGAAAATCATTCATTTCCAGGATCTTAGTTGATATAGCATCGATAATCATACTCAGTCTGCTAAAACTGCGCTACCGTATAGAATTAGTGGGCCTTAAAGAGGCTATAAAGGGGCTAAATGGGTCTACAGAAGGTGTTCTATTCCTCCCTAACCACCCAGCTCAGATCGATCCGGTTATTCTCGGTACGCTCCTTTGGAAGAAGTTTCGCGTAACCCCCATAATGTTAGACAGCTACTACTATTTACCAGGGGTTCATCTCTTAATGAAACTTTGCGGGGCAATCCCACTTCCTGTGACCGCCGAATTTATGAATAAATGGAAGAAAAAGCGTGTAAATCAGGTCTATCAGCAAATTTCTGAGGGCCTTGTTGCAGGGGAGAGCTTTTTAATTTATCCTGCAGGAAAGCTGAAAGGAGGCGGATTGGAAGTCATAGGAGGGGCCTCTCTTATTCATAATATATTGCATGCGATCCCAGCACCTAAAATCATGCTGATTCGGACAACGGGTCTTTGGGGAAGCCTATTTTCTAAGGCGTACACAGAGCGCTCTCCCGATTTAGTTAAGATTTTCGCTAGAGGAGCTAAAATCTTACTTAAGAATGGGATCTTTTTCGCTCCAAAAAGACATGTTCGTATCGAGTTTGTTCAAGCGCCCGCAGATTTTCCCTATCAAGCTCCTTCTCGCTTAGAGGTGAACCGCTACTTAGAAAAGTGGTACAACTCTCCTTGGCCAGAAAAAGGAGAGCCTATGAATTTGGTCTCGTTTGCCTTTTGGAAAAACGAGGTCCCAACCCCCATGGACAAGAGCGAGAAAAAAATAGAAGGAGACTTAGCTGCTCTGCCCCCAAAAGTTCGGGAGCATGTGATGGCTAAGATCGCGGAGGTTTGCGAAAGAAACGTTTCTGATATTCAAGAATCTTCAAGTTTGGCAACAGATCTCGGTATGGACTCATTAGATTTCATGAGGATTTCCTTATTTTTAGAAGAAAGCTACGATGTAACGGGAATCCCTGCAACTGAGCTGCGAACAGTGAAGGATATTTTGCTAGCTGTTGCGGGCCAGAAGAAAAAGCCAACCTCGGCTACGAAAGATGATGGAAAGAGGGTTTTACTTGCGGAAATAAGTCGTCCATCTCCTCATGCTCCTAACGGAAAAACAATTCAAGAAGCATTCTTGCGAGTATGCCAGCGCATGAGTAGCTTTCATGCATGTAGTGATGCGACATCAGGCTCTCTTTCTTATAAAAAATTTAAAATCGCAGCGCTTATCTTGTCTAAGAAAATACAGCAGTTGCCTGGAAATCATATTGGGATTTTGTTTCCCTCTTCGGTCGGTGCTTATATTGTGATCTTAGCCACGCTTCTTGCGAAGAAAGTTCCTGTGATGCTCAATTGGACCGTAGGTATTCGAGGATTAGACTATGCGCACGATCTTTTACAACTTCAGACTGTTATTACCTCGCAAAAATTCTTAGAGAGTTTAGAAAATGGGGATTTAGGAAAAATCGAGGATAAGTTTGTTTTCATTGAAAATATGAAAGAAGCCATTCATTTGAAAGATAAGTGCAGAGGGTGGGCCTTATCTTTATTACCAGCGAAGCTGCTACTGAGTAGTTTTAAGCTTAACAAAATTTCTGAAGAGGATACAGCTGTGGTCCTCTTTACTTCAGGAAGTGAGTCCCTACCTAAAGCGGTGCCTTTGTCCCACCATAATATTTTATTTGATCAAAGCGCTGCGATAGAAATAATTCCTTTATACAAAGAAGATGTTTTTTATGGAGTTCTCCCTCCTTTCCATTCATTTGGGTTTTCTGTAACAGGCCTTTTGCCTATACTTTCTGGCTTAAATGTCGTATACTCTCCTGATCCAACTGATAACCAGCGCCTCGCAAGAGAGATTGATCGGTACGGAATTACAATGTTTTGCTGCGCCCCAAGTTTTATGAAAGCGGTTTTTCAGGCTGCGAAACCAGAGCAACTGAAAAGCGTTAGACTTTTTGTAGCTGGCGCTGAAAAAACTCCTGATGAACTCTTTGCTTATGTCCAAAATCTTGGAAAAAACGCAAAGATGATCGAAGGGTATGGGATTACAGAATGCAGCCCTATTGTTACCGCAAATAGACCTTCTGAGACCAGAAAAGGAATTGGTAAACCTTTGCCGGGAATAGAGGTATGCATTATCTCTTCCGAATCACTAGAGCCTCTTCCTAACGGGGAAGAAGGGGAGATTTGTATTTGCGGGCCTAACGTTTTTAGAGGGTATTTAGGAATCGACAAGAATCCCTTTATTACCATTTTCGGAAAAGTATGGTACCGCTCGGGTGATCGAGGTTATTTGGACCCGGAAGGAAATGTAATTTTATCAGGGCGTCTCAGCAGGTTTATCAAAATCGGGGGAGAAATGGTCAGCCTCGGTGGACTGGAAGAAGATTTGCATCAAATTGCAAAAAATAAAAATTGGGCAAATGAAGAAAAAGCATTTGCGCTTGCGGTAGCGGTTCGAGAAAGGGAATCGACAAAACCTGAAATTGTCCTCTTCTCCACAGTTCCTCTTGAGAAAGAACAAATTAACCAAGCACTGCGAGAGCAGGGGTATGGTAGACTTGCAAAAATCAATGAAGTAAAAAATATAGAAAGCATTCCAGTCACAGGGACGGGAAAAATTCAATATCGCCTTTTGGAAGAAATGCTGAGCAACGCAAAGTAAGAGAACTATGAAAGACAAGCTATCTATTCGATTAAAACTTTTTAATACAGAAACCAGATTCAAAGAAGAGATCATCCCTATCAGAGATAATACCATTTTTCTCTATACATGCGGACCTACTGTATATAATTTTGCCCATATTGGTAATTTTAGAACGTATGTCTTTGAAGACCTACTTCGCCGCAGCTTAAAATTTTTTGGTATGCAAGTGACCCAAGCGATGAACTTAACGGATATCGATGATAAGACGCTTAAAGGAGCGATTGAAGAAGGGATTTCTCTTAAAGATTATACAACTCCTTATATTGAGGCGTTTTTCGAAGATATACAAACTCTTAAGATCGAAAAAGTCGAATTCTATCCTGCAGCAACCGATTTCATTCCTCAAATGATCAAGTTGATTGAGGAGCTTATTCATAATGGAATTGCGTATAAAGCAGCGGATGGGTCCATCTATTATTGCATAGATAAATTCCCATCCTATGGAAGATTGTCTCATTTGCACCTTGGAGAGCTAAAGGCCAATGCGTCAGAGCGGCTTTTCAAAGATGAGTATGAGAAAGAAAATGCAGCAGATTTTGTGCTATGGAAAAGTTACGATCCAGTGCGCGATGGAGACATTTACTGGGAAAGCCCTTTTGGAAAAGGAAGACCGGGCTGGCATATTGAATGTTCTGCCATGGCGATGTCCCTTCTTGGAGAAAATATCGACATCCATGTGGGCGGGGTAGATAATATGTTCCCTCACCATGAAAATGAAATTGCGCAATCAGAAGGGTGCACAGGAAAACAATTTGTTAGATATTGGCTCCACTCTGAACATCTTCTTGTCGACCATAAAAAGATGTCCAAAAGTTTAGGGAATTTTTTCACCCTCAGAGACCTTCTCAAAAAGGGATATACCGGGACGGAAGTCCGCTATATCCTGCTCCAGACCCACTACCGCACACAGCTTAATTTCACGATGCAAGGGTTAGATGCTGTCAGAAAAACGCTAGAGAGGATTTCTGACTTCATCTATAGACTCCGCGAGATAAAACAAGACGAAGAACATGGCCTAGTAGGTAAAATTGTAGAAGAGAGTTTAGATTCATTTACAAAAGCGCTCGCAGATGACCTCAACATTTCTTTAGCTCTAGCAAGTCTTTTTGAACTGATTCGTCAGGTGAATATCCTTTGTGATGAAGGTAAACTTGGTAAAAAGGAAGCCGAGAGAGTTTTAGATCTGCTTTACAAATTTGATACGGTACTTGCGGTGCTTCCATTAGAGACAAAAGAAGAAGGGATATCTCATGAACTGCAGGCGCTTTTAGAGCAAAGAGAGAAAGCGCGGCTAAGAAAGAACTGGAAAAGCGCCGATGAATGTAGAGATGCGATCCTCTCCAAAGGATATGTCATCGAAGATACTCCTCAAGGTGCTAGATTAAAGAAAGCGGCTCCTAAAAAGGCGGGGATCTATGACTAAAGAAGAAACTTTTCTTGTAAAACTTCATGCGCTTTCGTTAAAGAAAGGAAGTCCTCACTTAGAGATCGACCGCTATGAAATTGGAAGAGCTCTTGGATATAACGACCGCAGCGTAAACAATATGGTCCAAACTCTTGCCCAGACGAACTTTCTTAAAAGAGGCGAAGATAACAACGTGTTTTTAACAGAGCACGGCTTAAAACTTGTTAACTTGCTCCTTTGTACTAAATGAGATCTTGTTTGAGAAAGAGAAGTTTATACCAATAAGAAAACAACTTTCTCCAATAGTGTTGTTATCAAGTTTTTAAATATAGTATCGGAAAATACGGCTTTCTCAACTTGTTTTGAATTCGTGTAGTTGTCATTAATCGGGGTCCGTTGATGCTCACAAAGCATGGACATATAGCTTGCAATCTGCTTCGCCCAAAAGCTTGGTACATCTTTCTTATCAATAGGGGTAAGTTTTTTGATTTTGGGATCTGTAGTAAAAGCAGTAGTAGGAAGGGTACCATCTACAATACTTCCGTTTGTTAGCTCCATAAGCCACCTTCCTAAATCATTTTCGGACGCTCCTTTTTCAAGTAAAGGTGCAGCATCGGAGTTTAAAGAAGGCTCTCTTGTATAGGAAGGCATATTTGCTACAATTTTTTCTTCTATTTTTTCTGCAATGGATAATACCCCATCCATAAAGATATAACCCTCTTCACGGACACCTCGATGAAATCCATCATGTAAATATGGGAAAAAGTAAATTCCAAGAACTCCATGGATGAAAGTTTTTGATGCAACAGAAGGGAGAAGAAGGGCAAAATCGTGAAGGCCTTGCTGTAATCGGAAAATCATGCCTTTTCTTTCTGAAAGACCTAAAACAGGTAGAAAAGAACGGGTTTGTCCAGGAAATTTCTCTTTATAGAGCTCTTCCGTAATACTAAATGAGGGTGTCCCTATGAAAGCGGGCATGATTTTGGCTTTTGGATCTTTCGCTTTTTCTTTTGCTTCCATGGTTGCTTTATCGTGAAAGAGTAATGTATTCAAACTCTCATGAAAATAGCTTGTGATCAGATTCTTCTGGAGTGAAGAAAGATCGGTTTTAGGAATTGTGATAAAAAAACGTTGATTTTTGGGTATACGCTCGGCCGCTTTACACATTTGCACTAACTTTTCTTTATCGCTTTCTGTAAGAACAACTCCATTTTGGATTAGTTGATTTCGAACTTCCTTAAAAGAGGATAGAGAATAAAGGGTATATTGACTCGCTGGAGCGGCGGATAAAACAATGAATGCGTTAGATAAATCTGCGATGGAGATTCGATCTTCTGGCTTGCTTTCTTTTTGCGTTCGCAAATAGACAGCAATAAGAATGAGATGGACGCGATCAGGCGTTCCGATCTTAGCACTTATTTTTGCTTCTTTAAGTAAAGCATCCCAATTTCCATCATGGACTTGTTTAAGATATTTTCCGTGGATTTCTGTTTTCGTGTACCATTCGGCAATTGCTTTCAGTTCTTCACTAGATGCGTATTGGAGAAGTCGAATTACCTCTAGTTCGGGTTTTTCTCCCAAAAGATTCGTAAGAAAAGAGATCGTTTCTTGAGGAAAATTATTCATTTCTTTTTGAAGAGCGATCGCTTCTAACCCTTCTTTTGATGCTAAAAGATTTTCCGCGGTTGTCACTAGTTCTTGAATTTTCGCAGTTAGCAATCTCTGATTTTCCAAAATCTCACTTTGAAAGCTGTTTTCTGTTGTTGTAAAGAATTGCTTTTGCAATTTCTCAATTTTTTCCATTTTTTCTGCAATTTCGGAAAAATCAAATTGCTTATTGCCCAAACTGCTAATTTGTACTTTTGATTGAAAAATTTTGTGTAAGCTAGGCTCTTCTGCTTGATATATTTTTTGAACTTCGGGAAAGTCATTTTTAGAGGCAAGTTTTTTCAATAAAGTGTAGCATTTTTGAAAGGAGTCTAAACCTATAGTTAAAGTAGTAATTTGTGTGCTCATTTTTATGCCTAATAAATTATTTTTTAATTGAAATATTTTATAGAAGATATAGATAGATGTCAATTTAAACTAACAATGTAAAGAGTTAGTTAATTTTTTTTTCGAAAAGACGATCTTAATATTTAACACTAGCAAGCCTTTTTGAACTGATTCGTCAGGTCAATATCCTTGTACAAAATAAAGAGTTTCCTATGAACATGTATGGAATGCAAGCCTTCACAGTACATAATCGAGAATATTCTGTAACAAATAACCCTTTTATTTACGGGATCACACGCGAAACGTTTGAAGAAACTGATTTCTCCTGTGGGATCACAACTCTTGGCCAAGAATATCATTATTTAAGCGATACGGCAGTTGTAGCGTATTACTCAGGACGCGCTTTAGCCTTTTTATTTAGTGTTGGGGCGTCAATTGTTGACTATGTTGTCCAAATTCCTGAAAGTGTTGCCGCATGCCTAGAATTTATCATGATAAAATTAGAAGCTAAAGTTAGAGATCAAGATCCTTTTCAAACTTTTTCTAAGAAACTTTTTAGAGTCTTTTCCCTTCGGGCCCTATGTTCCAATTTACGTGAGTATACAACAAGAAATCATCCTGCATTTGTAGCAGGGGATTTAGGATTTGAATGCTCTACTACGGACTTGGATTTAAGCGGTCAGCTTTCAAGATTCTTGTATCAAGAACTCCTCTCCTTGCAAAGAGAAAGAGCTTTTAAATCTAGATAACAAGAAAGAGCTTTAGAGAGCTCTTTCTTGTTTAGATTAGCCGTTATGACCTTCTGGTTTCATAAGAGGGAAGTAGAGAACATCTCTGATATGGCAACTTTAACCATTTCTTTTTTCTAAAACAAAATTCTTATATAGAACCTTCAGATTCTATTTATTGAACTATTACTCAAGTCTTCTCAATTAATACTTTTACAAATGTAAAAAGCTCTTGAACTCCTTCAGCTTTAATGAGAGAATTTAGCTTCTCAATATGTTTACATGAGAATTTTATGATAAAAAGAAGGGTGTCGTTTTTCCTCTATTTTATATTTCCAATTATGTCCTTTTCTGAAGAGTCTTCTATGGAGACTTTTGCTGAACCCAATGTTGAAGAGATCGTAGATTCGAAGAGTGGTGAGAATTTAGAAGGTTATTCGGATTGGGAAGAAGATCATGAAGCGAATATAATTTCTATCACAATCCCTTGTCAGGAGTTTACAGAGCCTGAGGTTGTCTATCCGATTGAAGAATCTGATTTTGCAGAAGTTTATAGGAAAATCCCATGAAAAAATTCTCATTATGTCAGATTGCATTGATAAGCATAATCGGATTAGCTGCATTCTTTGAAATCAAAGATACAATGAATGGAAAGAAGATATTTTTTCTTGAGAAATGGATATTTAGTAACCGTGGTTATGCAAAACAAATCGAAATAAAGACCTATATACTCACAGATGAACAGGTTGTTTGGCTATTGAATCATCCAGATGAAGAAGTAGAGCAACCTTTGCAAAAGGATCTGCATCGTAAAAATGTAAATGCTGTTATTCGGATGAAAAATCGAGGAAAAGAGCAATTTTGGGGTTTGTTTACTTGGGAGACACCCAATTTAAGATCTCACTTGGTTGGAATTGACAATAATGCTTCTTATAAAGATAAATTCATGAATTTTGTATTTCCTATGGGCCGAAGGATTTATGTGGACTATGATGAATCCCCTGAAGAAATTACTGTTGCATGGGTTACATTATGTACAAAAAAATAAAAATGAATATGAAAACTGAATGTAAGTTCATATAGGTGAATACAATGAAAAAATCTTCTTGGTGCAAGATTGCGTTACTAAGCTTAATCGGATTAGCTGTGTTTTTAGAAATTTATGATACAATGACTGATAGAAAGGCCTTTTTTTTGGAAAGATGGCTATTTAGTAATCGTGGATACGCTAAAGAGATGGAAATAAAAACCTACCTGTTAACTGATGAACAACTTGCATGGAGTTTGAGTCATCAAGATGAGGAGATAAAACAACCTTCTCAAAAAGACCTCTATAATAGGAACGTGAATCTTCTTCTTCGTATTAAGAATCATAGAGGAGCTTCAGCATGGGGATCTTTAGCCTGGAAAACAAAGTATCAGGGATGGCAGATGCTTCAGGTAGGTGGTTTATCTTGTTATGATAAAAAGTTTGCTGACTTTGTGGTTCCGATAGGTATTCAAAAAGTTGCGAATAGCGATGAACTGCCTGAAGAAGTTAGGGTCAAATGGTTGTCATTATATACAAAAATCTAAGATTTTCCAGTCTATTTGTAGAGACTTTACGCTTTTTTCTAGTAAGTGCATTGCTTTTTTGCATTAAAATCAACGCGGAAGTTGTTTCCAAGTCATTTAATTTTGATACAAAAGGAAATTTCCAAGAAGTTATGTTTGCTGATGGTAGTAAAACCATGTTCGAATATGACTTATACAACCAACCAATAAGAATTACTAATTCAAATGGGCAAGCTACTCGGTTCCAATATGATCTCAATGGGAATTGTACTCAAATGGAAGATGGATATGGAATTACCAAGTATGAATATGATCTTCTTGACAGGCTCATTTCTGTAGTTTATCCGGGAAAAAAGAAAATTCAATACAAATACGATTTACGAGGTAGATTGAAAAAAATGATCTATCCTTCCGGTTATACGGTTGATTATTTTTATAATCTCACTGATCGCTTAGAGCGCATTAGGACTCCGGATGGGGAAACGGAATACTTATATGATTATGGTAACAATACATTATTCAAAATGTGTTTACCAAATGGGTGTGAAACAGAGTTTACATACGATAACGCCAAAAGAATCACTTTTGTTTCTCATAAACGAGCTAATGGAGAGCTGATTGTCGAATTTAGCTATGAATATGATGGAAATGGTAATCAAATTCACATTGAAGAAATTTCCCCGGAAGGGAAAAAAATTACAGAATATACCTATGATAAGCTTAATCGATTAGTTTTGGCAAAGTATCAAGATGATTATGAAAAATTCACCTATGATGAACTAGGAAATCGCTTAAGTAAAGAAACGTCTCAGGGTGTGATTTACTATGAATATGACAACAAAAACCTATTAATTAAAGTGAGAGACTCTCATTTTCTTTATGATGATAGAGGGAATGTAATTAAAAAAGTAACTCCTTCAAGAACTTGTGAATATGCCTATGATTCGAATGACAATCTAATTGAATATAAAGATGAAAAGAATACGGTATCTTATAGATATGATGGCCTGTCAAGACGAGTAGCAAAGACAGTAAATGGTGAGACAACTCTTTATATAAATGATGCTCTTTCTCCTATTACGCAAGTACTTGTAGAAACTAGCGAAAGGAAAGATATAAAGGCGCAATACACCTACGGGTTATCCAGAATAAGTCAAACCATTCCTGATGATGATACCTCATATTATCTTTATGATTTGCCCGGTAAAAACGTTGTTGCACTTCTTGATTCAGAGCAAAATTTTCGTAATACTTATCAATATAACTCTTTTGGCGTCATAAAAAACTCTATAGGAGATTTCCAAAATTCGTTTTGTTTTTCTGGGGAATCGTATGAAAAGGAAACGGGACTCATTTATCTTAGGAATCGATATTATGATCCAGAAATAGGAAGATTTATTACTGCTGATCATCATTTCGGCAAGTTGATGAATCCGCAAAGCTTGAATCCTTATGCTTACGTTTCTAATAATCCCATAAATTATGTTGATCCGCTTGGATTAAAATCGGCAAAGGCATGTGCATACCTTCCTGGGACTCAGACTCCTAGAGGACAATCTCTCATGGGTCATGGTTTTTGGATTCTTACTAAAGATAATGGAGAAGTGATTACTTTAGGAAGGTATGCTGGTGGGATACAAGAAAATGACTCAGAAGTTCCCGGAACATTTTCTTTTGAATGGACTGCAACGGATGAACAAATTGATCGAATATCTAAGGCTATGGAGAAAGGTAAATATGTTTTACCTTCAGCTAATTGTGTTGATGGACTTGAAAGGGGATTGAAAATCTTGGGTGTTAAACATCCCAGTTTCAATATTATTGGAGTTTCTACCCCTATCAAAGCTTGTTTATGGCTAGAGAGTCTGAATGGGAAAAATGATTTGCAAAAGTCTATGAAGCAGGATATGGACTTTATAGCCGAACCTGATCTTTTCTATCCTTCTAAATCAAGCCCTTCTGTAACAGTTCCATCATGTCCATGTAGTGAAAATACCAAAGCGGATTTTGGAGGAGTTTCTTTAAATAGAGCAGCTCAATTTGTTAGTTCTATTTCGGATATCGTTGGGGCTACGTATGATTCTAGTACAGGGCAACTTATTCTGATTGGTTCAGAAAATTACTCTTTGCCTTCTGTTGATTTTGATGATTTAGCTGTTGCTGTTAGATCTGTTTATGGGCTTGGAAGCAAGCCGCCTCAAAATCCGGGAGTTTCAATCGATTGGAACACTGCGAATGATCAATATATACGAGATGGAAAGTTTGAGAAACTACTTCCGATGCCTGTCCGTTATCTAGGGGAAACAGAAGGGACTCGATTTGGCTATACGATGTATGAAGCTGATAGAATATTAAAATGCCTTTCCCTGGGTAAAGATAATGTGAGTAAAAAACGAATGAACCCCAAGGTGAAGGGGTATTCTTCCTTGCCTCACAGAAGTGCTGCTTCAAAAGATTTCCCAAGGCTTGAAATTTTTAATCGGATGTGGTTTCAACCTAAAGATATTTCTTTATCAAAATCTTCAGATAATAAATCGTTTATCTTCGACAAAGTGGAAATGCAAGTCTTAACCGAGTCTCAGATGAGAAATAAAACTAAAGGGCACAGATCGGCAGAAGATTTTGCAAATCATTTTACAAATCACTTTGATGAGTTTGCTATTGATTATCCAATTTTAGGTGAGCTGAAGCGTTTAGGAAAAATAACAGGAATAGTTAAATGGATTAAGGATAATAACATTCCCTTGGATCTTACTTTATTCAAAAACTACACTCCTAAATTTGGAACATACTATGAAACACCGACGACTTATACCGGTTATTTAAAAGGTGTTGTGTGTTACGTCATAGGTGGAGTTAGTTATAGTTTATCACAAAGTAATTTTCATGAAGTATATGGGAATTCTGCTGCTTCTTTTCATAATATTGCAATCGATTCCAGACCCTCGGATGATGTAATGAATTGGAATTTGGGAACCCATTTCGGTGGTAAAGAAGTAAAAGCTGTAGCTTATTCAATAGAACCTACACAAAAGGTAGGGAATTTTCGACAAAAATTTATAGATATGCATTTCCCACTATCTTGCGAATTTTCTTTGGAACTTACTCGTTATTATAATTCTTTTAATGATCGTATTTCAGGGTTCGGTAGAGGTTGGGAAATATTACCTGCATTACTCCATTTTACAAGAAGTAAGTATACAGTCACATGGAAAGATGTAAATGTTACAAAGGTGATTTATCCAGAATTTTTTCTTTTTGAAGAGGGGCAAGAATTTCACTATTCTTTGCAGGGACTCAATTCGGAACTCTTGCCAGTTTACAAATCAATGGGAAAGAAAGGGTATATTGTACAACAAAATGATGGAGTTTTTGTTTTATATCATGATGAAGGTCAGCAATCTATCTTTCATCCAAACGGGAGTCTTGCTCAAAAAAAAGACAGGCAAGGCAAAACTCTCGATTTTCTATATGACTTAGGCAGGTTGTCTACTATTGCATCTGAAAATGGAAAAGAAATTCATCTTAGGTATGAAAACGGTCGTATCGTAGAAGCGATTGGACCAGGAGGAAAAACAGTTTACTATAGTCATGATGATAAAGGTCAGCTTAGTAGAGTTTTTGATAAATTAGCAGATATTACTTTTTATCAATATGATGCCGACAAAAATCTTAACGGCATTTTTGATGCAAAAAGGAGACTTGTTTTTTCAGCAGTGTATGATGGGTATCATCGTACCATCTCCGAAACCAGAGGGAAGTTATCAACTAAGAAAAAATACAGTTTGAAAGATCATTCTTTAAACGTTCAGGCCTCGAATCAAATAGAAATGATGAATCAATACGATGAAAATTATCGGCTTTTACACTCGAGAGATTCATTAGGACGACTTGTTGAGTTTGTGTACGAAAATGGGATTTTGAACCCGACAATTATAAAGGATAACTTTGGTTCTGAGGTGCAATATAGCTATGATACCAAGGGAAATCTACGCGCGGTAAAGCGAATGGATGGTTCGGAGCTGAAATTTTGGTATGATGCAAGTAATCGCCTTACTGCTTGGGAAGATGCAAGAGGGAATGTTGAGGTTTACAAGTACGATGAACTAGAGAGACTCTCAGTTGTGTACCCCAATGTAACTCATAAATCTTATAACCTAATTACCAATGAAATGGTTTTTCGTTTGAATTCTCATGAAAAAATTGAATATACCTACGATGGTCAAAGTCGTTTTGTTTCTTCTATTCATATTGAAGATACGAAGGTTAGAGATTTTAAATACAACACCGACGGTCTAGATATAGAAGTTGCTGATCCTTTTGGGCATGCGATTAGAAAAAGTTATGACGAGAGATCGCGTTTAATTTCAGTCTCTGACATGGATGGAAAATTTGATTATTTTTATGATGAAAGAGATAGGATCATTAAAGTTTCAAGTCCTGTTGGATATGTGGAGTATAGATACGATGAAGTAGATAATCTCATTTGGATTAAAGATGCAAATGGAAACGAAACTTACCTTGATTATGATGAAAATTATAATTTAACTTCTATCATCGATGCTGAAGGGGGAGTTACAAAATACGAATATAATGATGCGTCTGGCTTGATTAGAATTATATTGCCAAATGGCTCATCCAAAGAAATCGTTTATGATGTATTAAATCGCCCAATTCAAGAGATTATTGGGAAATAAGAAACAATATCTAGGTTGATAATAAGAAAGAGCTCTTGGAGAGCTCTTTCTTCGTTAGATTAACCGTTATGATCTTCTGGTTTCATAAGGGGGAAGTAGAGAACATCTTTGATCGATGCAGCTTTTGTAAAGAGCATGACTGTTCTATCTATTCCAATTCCGAGTCCACCTGTTGGCGGCATACCTTGACAAATCGATTCAATAAACTCTTCGTCTAAAGGATTTGCTTCTTCATCACCTGCAAGTTTTTTCTCTGCTTGGAGAAGGAGAAGGGCTCTTTGTAGTTGAGGATCGTTCAGCTCAGTATAGGAATTGCAAAACTCATATCCTAAGATAAATGTCTCAAAGCGCTCTACTATGTTTTCTGAGCGGAGTTTAGGGTTTCTATGCAGTTTGCAAAGAGGTGTCGTTTCAATCGGATGATCGATGATGTGATGGGGTTGGATCAAATGCTTTTCTACATACTCTTCAAAAAGAAGAGCGATGAGATTTCCGCGAGAAGCTTCTTTTACTTCTTTTTTCTCTAGACCTGGAACTTTGTAGAGGATTTCTCGAATCTTTTCATCAGAGAGACTGTCTACATCGATATTTCCATATTCTTTGATACTGTCTATCATGGAAATACGCTTCCATGGAGCTTTCATATCAACGATGTGCTCTGTACCTTCTTGGTCTGCTTGAACAGAAATTTTAGTAGTTCCGAACAGTTCCAGCGCAATCCCTTCAAAAAGGTTTTCAGTCAGAACCATCATGTCATTGTAGTCTTGATAGGCTGCGTACGCTTCTAAAGAAGTAAATTCAGGGTTATGTGTTCTATCGATCCCTTCATTACGGAAAACTTTTCCAATTTCAAAAACTTTCCCCATTCCGCCTACAATCAATTTCTTTAAAGGGATTTCAAGCGAAATGCGTAAAAACATCTCTTGGTTGAGAGAATTGAGTTTTGTGGTAAAGGGTTTGGCTTCTGCTCCGCCATATACGTTTTGCAAAACTGGAGTTTCTACTTCTAAAAAGCCCATTTGATGGAAATAGTTACGGATGTATTCCAGAATTTTACTACGAGTGCGGAATTGATGGGCAACTTCTGGATGGGTGATCAGATCGAGCCATCTTTTTCTATATCTTGTTCCTTTATCAGCAAGGCCGCTATGTTTATCAGGAAGAGGGAGCAGTGTCTTGCAAAGAAGAGTCAGGGTTTTTACAAAAATAGTCAGTTCCCCTTTTTGTGTGCGGAAAAGATGACCTTTGATTCCAATGATATCTCCTAAGTCGATCTTCTTTTCGATGAACTTGATCGCGGAGAGTTCTTCCGTTGGAGTAAATCCTTCTACTTTGCTTGCGTCTCGATTGAACATCAACTGAATGCGGTCTGTCTCATCTTGCACATGCGCAAAAGCGTTTTTGCCCATAGAACGAAATAAAACCAGTCTTCCCGCTACGCACACTTCTTTTGTAACGCCTGCTGCCGCATCTTCGCTATGACCTACTTCTTGGTCTTTATATTTATCTAAAAGCTCCTTCGCAGTATCCGTTGGCACGTAGATGGGTGGATAAGGATCGATTCCTAGATCGCGGATTTCTTGGAGTTTGTTAGAGCGGTTAACAAATTCTTCGTGATGATGATATTCTGGAATTTCAAAAGTCATAGTTTTACTTGGGTAAAAAGCTTTTTTTTGAGAGTAATCGTAACGTAATTTCCCTTAAGTGTCAAAGTTATGTTGCTCATTTATAAATGGATTAATTCATAATTTATTTAGAAATGATTAGCGGAGGGCTAAAACCATTGACTAAAAGATAAAATATTTTTTTTACTGGCTCGTGGGCAGATCTAAAAAAAGGTAGAGCTGGGGTCTACATCAATGAGTAAATGCAGATCTTTTTTGACAGGGAAAGAAGTAAGTAAGTCTTGAATGATGGCAGATAGATTGCCGAGCTTTTCTGCTTTGATCAAAAATTGAAAGCGATGCTTATCTTTCACTTTTGCGTGTCCACAGGGGACGATGGGATGGATATGGAAAGAGGCGGGGACCCTTTGTATTAAAGAGGTGCGGAGTCTTTTTAGATAGTCTTCCGCTTTTTCGGCGTTACTCCCTGAACAGACAATTTTTACCATGTGGGTAAAGGGGGGATAAGCAAAAAATTTGCGTGTTGCGATTTCTTCTGTAAAAAATTGTTCGTAGTCTTGGGTAGATCCCTGTTTGATCGTCGTATTTTCAGGAAGGGAGGTTTGAATAATCACCTCTCCTAAAAGATCAGCCCTTCCGGCTCTTCCTGCAACTTGCGTGATGTGAGAAAAGGCGATTTCTGAAGCTCTAAAGTCAGGGATGTGGAGGGCTGTGTCAATTTGCAGAATTCCAACGAGGGTAACGGAGGGGAAATGCAGGCCCTTTGCAATCATCTGCGTGCCGATTAAGACGTCTGCTTTTCCTGATCTAAATTGTTTGAAAAAGATCTCATGGCTGCCCTTTTGTTTGGTCGTGTCCCTATCTAAACGCAGTGTTCGAACGCCTGGAAAGATCGCATGAAGAGTTTTTTCTACTTGTTCTGTTCCCACCCCTTTATGAGTAAACTCATCAAGGGCTCCGCAACTTGGACAAATGCGAGGAGAGGGGATTGTATAGTCGCAAAGATGACAGGAAAGAGTATTGGAAGAGAGATGAAAGGTAAGGCTTACATCGCAGTGGGGACAGTCGATGCTATGACTGCATCTGCTACATTGTTTTACGGAGTAGTAACCTCTGCGATTTAAAAAGAGAAGGCTTTGCTCTCCAATTTCCAGTCTTTTCTTAATTCCTTGCAGAAGTTTATTGGAAAAAAGGGTAAACCCTTTGTTCTTTTCAAACTCACTTTGCATGTTCACAATGGAGATTGTTGGAAGGCTCGCTTGGTTTGTTCTTGTTTTCAGAGTGCTTAGGACATATTTTTTCGAAAGGGCGTTTTGATAACTTTCTAAGCTAGGTGTAGCGCTTGCAAGTACTACAGTTGATTTCGTAAGTTTTCCTCTCATGACAGCGACATCCCTTGCATGATAGCAAGGTTGTTTTTCATTTTGTTTATATGAGGAATCGTGCTCTTCATCGATGATGATCAGCCCAAGATTAGGAAGGGGGCTAAAAATGGCAGATCTTGCACCTACTACTATGGGGATCTCGCCTTTTGCAATTTTATGCCAGCTATCAAACCTCTCTCCTAAACTAAGTCTATGGTGCATGATGGCAATACGAGACTCGAAACGCCCCTTTAGTTTTTCAATTGTCTGCGAGGTTAAGGCAATTTCCGGAACAAGCAAAATAGCCTGCTTTTGTTTTTGCAAACAGTATTCGATCGCTTGTAGATAGATCTCTGTTTTGCCGCTACCAGTTACTCCATAGATCAGGTGGGTTTCAAATTTTTCCTCATCTAAACTTTTTGTGATTTTTGCAAACGTCTCTTTTTGCTCGGGGGTCAATGTCTTTGGTTTAGTAGGGAAATACTCATGCTCTAAAATTAAGCTGCGGTCTACTTCAATTTCAGAACAATCGAGAAGCTTCTTTTTGATAAGGGTTTTGAGTGAGCTTTGGAGCGGGCCTATCTTTTGTAAAAGCTCCGCAGCCAAGATCCCTTTTGGGTTTTTAAGAAAGTAGTCTAATACTTCTGCTTGCTTTGGACATTTACCTCGAAGTTTTGCTGTTTCCTCTCGCAATGCTTCTAAAGAAACGAGTGGTTTTACAAAATGTTGCGTTTTTGTCTGTATCTCATTTTTTGTTCCGGGCGGAAGAAATAAAGGGAGTACTTTGGAGAGCGGCGCGCAGTAATAAGCAGAAATCCATCTTCCTAAAAGGAAAAGATCGGGAGAAATAAGAGGAGAAGAGGTGATCACCTTTTCTACAGGCTTGATCTTTGCAAACGCAGAATTTTGGTGAAGGTTTATGACAATCCCAGGGCAAAATCTTTTTTGTATTGGGACAAGTACCCTGCTCCCTAAGCTTATCTGGTGTGCAAGCTCATCTGGGATTTGATAGTCTAAGGGTTTGTCGATCCCTGTATCTAAGACGACTGTGGCGACAGAATTTCTGGCACTTTCTGACATAGGAGCTTCCATAAGAGTCGTTTATTTTCAGGGTCATCTAGATATACATGCAGTGGTTTGATAAATAATACCGGAATCTCTCCAAGAAAGCTTTTCCCTTGTGATGGGATCTGTTTGTATTGGGAGAGAAGGTGTACAAAATCCAAAAGTTCTCTTTCGATAGCGATGATGAGTTTTACAGAAGAAGGGAATAAAGCTTCAAAATCTTTTGCGGATTTGATCCCTTGCATCGAGAAAAGGGTAGAACTTGTGAAATGAACTTCTAATGCAGCCACGATGTTTTGTAAAAATGCGAGCTGTGTCTCATCCGTTTGTTTGGTAAGAATGAGGATTTCAGCGGCTTTTTTCTTATGTTTCCATGCCTCTTTCTTCAGAATTGCTTTGCTGTCATCCGGGATTTCATCAAGTAAGTGCAGATCGGGAGCGATTTTCTGCAAAATCCTTTTGATTTCTGTATTTTGAAGATAATGCGGTTTTTCTAAAGGAATCAGCGCTAAAAATTCGTCTTTTTTAACAGAGGTGTCTTTTGTACTTTCTTGGGTAGTAGTTTTCTTCTGCTGCTTCTCTTCTTTGAAAGGTGTAATGGGCTTTGGAAGGGCTTTTACAGGTTCTACTAAAACGCTTTCTCTAAGTGCAGGTTTAGGATTTGGAGTTAGGGGTGGTTGCAAGCTTGCTTGCTTGCTGACAAGATTACTTGCAAGTTTAGGAGGCGCAGAAAGAGTTGTTTTTGTAAGGGGTTTCTTTGTAGCTGGAGTCGTGGCTTTTGGAAAAAAAGAAAGATCTTTTGAAGAAATGGGGAACTCTTTTACAGAAAGGGATTCTTGCTGCAAAAACTTTTTCGTATCATTTAAAAGTTCAAGAACTTGTTCTTGGAAAAGAGAATGGTTATTTTTCATCACTTTCAAAAAGGGCTTGTACATATGTTTTTGGATCGAAAACCATGAGGTCTTCTGCTTTTTCTCCAATACCTACATAACGTACAGGGATCCCCATTTGTTTGTAAATTGCTAAGACAATCCCACCTTTTGCTGAACCATCAAGTTTGGTCAAGATAATACCGGTAAGAGGGGTGAATTGATGGAAGGTCTGCGCTTGATCAATACTGTTTTGCCCCGTGTTGGCATCGAGGACTAGGAAAACTTCATGAGGAGAATTTGGGACTACTTTGCTGCATACGCGTTTGATCTTATCAAGCTCTTGCATGAGGTCCGTTTTATTTTGCAATCTTCCCGCTGTATCGATA
Organism: Chlamydiota bacterium; assembly: GCA_013041585.1. Taxonomy (GTDB): domain Bacteria; phylum Chlamydiota; class Chlamydiia; order Chlamydiales; family Rhabdochlamydiaceae; genus JABEVM01. The sequence goes on along the minus strand of JABEVM010000181.1, from coordinate 5,711 downwards.
AGGACTACATCAATGCCTCTTGCTTTTGCAGCTGTGATCGCATCAAAAGCAACTGCAGAAGGATCGCTTTTGGGAAGGGATTTGACAATTTCTACGCCGCATCTTTCTGCCCAAGTAGTGAGCTGCTCAATTGCCGCCGCGCGGAATGTATCTCCTGCGGCTAAAAGAACTTTTTTATTTTGCGACTGCAGAAGTTTGGCAAGTTTTGCAATGGTTGTTGTTTTTCCACTTCCATTGACTCCTACGACTAAAATCACGAGAGGATCACTTCCAGCAGGAGTAGTAGGTACAGCTCTAGAAGGGGCTTCTAAAATTGTAAGAGCATTCTGCTGCAAAGACTCTATGATCTGTTCGGAAGAGGCCGAAGGATTTTTTTTCAGAAATTTGCGCATGTGTTCTGTGAACTCTCCGGCGCACCCGGCTCCGAGATCTGCTTCATACAAGATTTTTTCTAGTTCATCAAAAGAACCTTCTTCCCAAGGTTTGCTGAAAAGATTTTTGATTTTTTTACCAAGCAGCGACCTTGTTTTTCCAAGAGCGGACTTAATCTTTTGGTAACTTGTAGTAAAAAAGTTTAACATTGTTTTAGGCTCTTCAAAGAACTTTTTTCAAAAAATCTTTTGCTTGAAAATCGCAGGTTGCGGATAACGAAATTAATATGGGGGGATATTAGCATGAACATTCACGAATTTCAAGCGAAACAATTGCTACAAGACTATGGCGTTCCGATCCCGTGGTTTACGACAATCTCACATCATCACAGAGGGGATATAAAAAGAGCGATCGCTGACTTAGGCTCTTCGGAAGCGGTTGTCAAAATCCAAGTGCATGCCGGAGGAAGGGGAAAGGCGGGCGGTGTGAAATTTGCGAAAAACCCTAAAGAAATCGAAGAAGTTGCCTCTTCTCTTTTGGGAATGAAGATGGTCAACAACCAAACAGGACCGGAAGGGGTGGTTGCAAATACCGTAATGCTCTCTGTCCCGGTTGATATTGCTAAAGAATATTATATAAGTGTTGTGATCGATAGAGATCATGCAATACCTATCTTACTTGCTTCGCCAGAAGGCGGTATGGAAATTGAGGAAATTGCACATAAATTTCCTGAAAAGATTTTGAAAATTCCTATCACGATGGATGGAAGAGTTCGTTCCTACCATTTAGTGCAGTTAGCAAAATTCATGGGTTGGAAGGACGAGGCTGCAAAAGAGGGGATGAAACTTGCCTCTCGCTTAGCAAAAGCGTTTATGAAATTGGATGCATCTCTTATCGAGATCAATCCCTTGGTTTTGGATAAAGGCGGAAAACTGTGGGCCTTAGATGCCAAAATCAGCGTGGATGATAATGCGTTATATCGTCAGCCTGAAGTAGCCGCCATGTACGACCCAAGCCAATACTCAGCAAGTGAAGTTGCTGCAAAAGAATTTGACTTAGCCTACATAGCGTTAGATGGAAATATCGGATGTATGGTCAATGGCGCCGGACTTGCAATGGCGACCATGGATATCATTAAACATTTTGGTGGAAAACCTGCCAATTTTCTCGATGTGGGAGGCGGCGCCTCAAAAGAGAAGGTAGCGGAAGGATTTAGAATCATTCTCTCCGATCCAAAAGTGCAGGCGATTTTTGTAAACATTTTCGGCGGTATTATGAACTGCGCGACTTTAGCGGAAGGAATTATTGCTGCAGTAAGGGATATGTCCCTTCAAGTTCCACTCGTAGTACGCATGGAAGGAACAAATGTGGATGAGGGAAAAAGATTACTGCGCGAGTCGGGGCTTGCCGTCATTACGGCAGATAGTTTATCTGATGGCGCTAAAAAAGCTGTTGCTACTTTGAAAAAATAGGAAAATTTTATGTCGATTCTGATCAATAAAAAAACAAAAGTCATCACACAAGGGATCACAGGAAAATTTGGCCACTTCCATACCGAGCAATGTCTTGCATATGGATCAAGTTTTGTTGGGGGAGTCACTCCTGGAAAAGGGGGACAAGAAACCCTAGGTCTTCCTGTTTATGATACGGTGCATGAAGCGAAAAAAGCGTTAGAGATCGACGCCACAGTCATTTTTGTACCAGCCCCTTTTGCAGCGGACGCCATTTTAGAGGCGGAAGATGCGAAAATCCCTTTGATCGTATGTATCACAGAAGGGATCCCCATCAAAGATATGTTAGAAGTCAGCAGGGTCATGAGAGAGAGTAAAACAAGTCGTTTAATCGGACCAAATTGTCCTGGAGTTATTACCCCAGGAGAGTGTAAAATCGGAATCATGCCCGGCTATATTCATGAAAAAGGTTCAATAGGGATTGTCTCTAGATCAGGAACTTTGACTTATGAAGCTGTCTGGCAGACTACGCAACTTGGACTTGGACAATCAAGTTGTGTTGGGATCGGCGGAGATCCGCTCAATGGAACGAATTTTATTGACGTCCTCGAACTTTTCCAAAATGATCCTCAGACGGAAGCGATTCTCTTGATTGGTGAGATCGGAGGAAACGCGGAAGAAGAAGCGGCCGACTGGATAAAAAAGCATTGCACAAAACCGGTTGCCGGTTTTGTCGCAGGTCTGACTGCTCCTCCTGGCAGACGTATGGGACATGCCGGAGCAATCATATCTGGTGGAAAAGGAACAGCGACAGAAAAGATTCGAGAACTGAAAAAAGCCGGAGTCCATATTGCAGATACCCCAGCTGATATGGGCCTTGCAGTACAAAAAGCTCTGCAGCAATCACGTTAGTCTTAAGGTATAAAACCCTCAGGTTTTGGAAAAATAGCATGTCGTATTCATTTTTTGGGATTCCAGTAACGGTCAGGCCTGTTTTTTGGCTTTTTGCTGGAGTTATCGGATATTTAAGCAGCGGAACACTTGTTGGTACGCTGACTTGGATCGGGATTATTTTTATCTCTGTGCTCTTTCATGAAATGGGTCATGGGATCACAGCTCTACTCTGTAAAAAGCAGCCGCGTATTGAACTTGTAGCTTTTGGCGGAGTGACCTATTACGAAGGACAGAATCTCCCTTATTACAAACAATTTCTTATCGTTCTCAATGGACCTCTCTTTGGATTCTTTTTATATCTGATCGCGCAAATTCTTTTGCTGGTTCCAAGTCTCAGCAGCGGGAATGTGGGCTTACTTCTGCAAAAATTTAGCTTCGTAAATCTTTTTTGGTCTGCAGTTAATCTTCTTCCTGTCTTTCCTCTTGATGGAGGACAATTACTTCGTATCGTTTTAGAAGCGATTTTTGGATACAAGGGCATTCGTTATGCGCAATTTTTTGGAATGGTCCTTGCAGGAGTCATCAGTGTACTCAGTTTTGTGATCTCTCAGTTTTTTTTAGGAGCTCTCTTTTTTTTACTTGCCTTCCAGTGTTACGAAGTCTGGAAAAAAAGCCGTCTATTTTCTGAAGAGGATTCAAGCGATGCATTAAAAGAGTTGCTCCAAAAAGCGGAGACGGAATTACAACTGGGCCGCGAAGAAAGCGCTAGAGAAATTTTAGAGACAATTAGACAAAAGTCTCACTCTGGTGTGATCTACTCGATTGCTACGCAGTATCTAGGTATTTTACTTGCTAAAGTAGGCCATACTAAAGAAGCATACGATCTTCTTTTATCTATTCGTTCTAAACTTCCCCCAGATGCGTTATGCCTCTTACATAAGCTTGCTTTTGAAGAAAAAGATTATAAGCTTGTTTTAGATCTTTCTGGAAAATGTTATCAGTTTACTGCAGATCCTGAGATTGCACTTCGAAATGCATTTGCTTGTGGATTTTTATCACAGGCAAAAGCGGCTGTTGGTTGGCTCACGGCTGCTCTTCGCAGCGGCGTCCAAAACATCCAAGAGATCGCACAAGAAAAAGCTTTTGATCCGATTCGTCATGAGGGAATCTTTCAAGAGTTTATTCAAAGTCATTAATCCTTGCATTAAATTTTTTTAATTATTGTTAATTAATTTATTTTAAATTGCTTTTAATTTTGCATTAATATAAAAACTTTTCTATTATTTAATTGTTTTTATTAAACATAGGAGAGTTTTTTATGATGGCGACACAACTAAATTTTGTTGAAGTAGTTACTACTAACCCAGCAAATGCAACACCAATAAGAGATTTTTTAGAGCAAGCATACCAAGGTTATATCTTGAAAGCGACTATCTCTTCAGAAGGTTATGAAGAGGTTGCTAAACCTGCTCAAGCAGTAATCAAATCATTAGAAGGTACCTTTGATGAGAATTTAAAGAAGATTGATCTTCTCAATCGTAAAGTACTTACAGTGGCGAACTTGATTCAGACTATCAATAAAACAAGCGTATATACAGTTGTTTATAGTACGCTTTCTCTGCTTTCTGCGATGGAATCATATGTGGGAACATTTTTGGGAAAAGACATACGAATTACTCCAGCTACTGTTATCAGCTCAAAAGCCCTAAGAAATCTATCTCTCTTGTTTGCAGCCGCGGCGTTTTTTAGTGGCGCTGCAATTACGGTCTATTCTAGACGAGTGAGTAAAATCGAAGCGGAGTGTAAAGCAGAGATCAAAGCGCTTGATATTGTAAGAAGGCAATTGAATCTATTAGGAGCTATTCAATAGCAAAAAGAAAGTGATTTTTTAGTAGTATTTTTCCACTCTCTGGGCTCTATACTCGGAGAGTGGAATTTTTTTTTATCCAGCTGCGATAGCTTCAGAGGTTTTTTCTTCAGACTTCTTGACGATGTAACCTTGCTTGAGCTCTGCTTGGTACACAAGCCAGAGACCTAAGCATACGACTGATGTTGAAAGAGCAATCACCCAAGAAATAGGCTCTCCTAAAAAGACCCATCCAGAAATCGAAGCAAAGATAGGACTTAAGAGGCCAACAAAAGAAAGGAACGTTGCCGTAAAGCGTTTTAACATCATTCCATAGAGATTATAGCAGAGGATGTTAGAAATCCCTGTCATCAGAAGAACGATCTGCAAAAAGGAGACCATCTGTCCTTCAGCTACAGGAGTTGGGGTCCAGCTTTCCACAAAGAAAGAGTGGATAAAAGCAAACATCCCACCAATTAACATACTACTTCCGTTAGCCATAGAGGGGGAAACTGTTTGGTTTTTTACAACAAGCCTTAGAAGCACCCATCCATATACAGAGCAAAGTACAGCCCCTATTAAAGCAAGCTCCGGCCAGCTAAAGATACTAAAAGCGTGGAGGATTTCTTCTGTCCCGGTCTTGTAAAAAAGTACGGGGATAATCCCTAAGAAGCCAATAGATAAGCCAATCGCTTTTTTGAGGTTAATTTTTTCTTTGAAATGCAAATAGGAGAAAAAGGCCGCAAAGAAAGGGGATAAGCTATATAGGAAGCAGGTTTTAGCGGCAGAAAGATGTTGTAAGCCCCAGAATTCCAAGCTGTTAGTGAGATAAATGCTAAAGAATCCTAAGAGAACTAAAGAAATGACCTGTTGCCGATTTAGCTTGAAAGAGGATCTTTTCCGTATAAGGAGATATCCTAATAGTAAGACCCCTGCTAAGACCATTCTAAAGCCCGTTAGGAATAAGGGAGGGCTTAGGGCTAAGGCGATTTTCCCGAAGGAGAACATTGTGGTCCAGGTGGCAAACATGAGAACGGCTAGAAGGATTTGCATTGGATTCTCTATTTTTTAGTAAAGAAAATGGAATTGTACTCATTTTATAACAATTTAGTCAAATCATCTTTTTTAAATCATAATTCAATATTTAT
>JABEVM010000180.1 GCA_013041585.1 Chlamydiota bacterium | reverse complement strand
GGTCATGGACTAAACTTTCTAGTTTTGCTCTGGTTAAAGTTAAAGCTAAATGTTTAGGGCCGCTTGCATCCATTGTAATGAAAGGCTGGTTGATTTCCGTAGTCTGTGTGCCGGAGAGTTCTATTTTCGCTTTCTCCGCTGCATCTCTTAGACGCTGGAGCGCCATCTTATCTTTGCTTAAGTCGATGCTATGCTCTTTTTTAAATTCATCGAGCATCCAATGCAAGATTGCATTATCAAAGTCGTCACCACCTAAGTGCGTATCTCCGTTTGTAGAGAGAACTTCAAAAACTCCATCTCCGATTTCGAGAATAGAAATATCGAATGTTCCGCCACCTAAGTCGAAAACAGCAATTTTTTTATCATGCTGTTTATCTAAGCCATAGGCAAGAGCTGCCGCTGTTGGTTCAGGAATAATACGTTTTACATCGAGACCTGCGATTTTTCCTGCGTCTTTTGTCGACTGTCTTTGCGAGTCATTGAAATAGGCAGGGACTGTGATCACAGCTTCTGTTATTTTTTCTCCAAGATAGGCTTCAGCAGTCTCTTTCATTTTCATGAGAACTTGCGCAGCGACTTCTTCTGGAGTGATGGTTTTTCCATCTACTTCAAAAACAGCATCTCCATTTGGACCTGCGATCACTTTAAAAGGAACAGTCTTGATCTCTCCTTGTACTTCAGAAAATTTTCTTCCAATGAAACGCTTTGCGGAAGAAATTGTTTTTTCCGGATTTGTAACAGCTTGACGTTTTGCAGGGATTCCAACTAAACGTTCGGCTCCTTTATAACATACAACAGACGGCGTGGTACGAGCCCCTTCTGCGTTTGCTATCACCTTTGGAACTCCACCTTCCATAATCGCTATACAGGAGTTTGTTGTACCAAGGTCGATTCCTATGATTCTACTTTTCTTTTGTTGTGTCATGAGCAACCTCTTTAGTTATTGTTTTGTAGTATTGTTTTCGTTCATTTGAGGAGAAACTTTTTTAGAAACTTTGACCCTCGCTGGTCTAATTGTGCGATCTCCGCTTTTATAGCCTCGCACAAATTCCTGAAGAACGATGCCTTCAGGGTGATCGCTTGTTTCTTCGATTTCGACTGCCTCATGTTTATGAGGATCGAAGTCTGTTCCCTCTGAATGAAAGGCGACGATTCCGTGATTGTTCAGAACGTCTTTAAATTGAGATAGGATCATCTGAAATCCCATAGCCCAGCTCTGTGTTTCGGGTGACATTTGTCCAGTAAATTTCAGCGCATTTTCTAAATTGTCAATTGGAGCCAAGATTTCACCTATGATATTCTCTATAGCGAATCTAGTCATTTCTTGTTTTTCCTTTTGCAGACGCTTGCGTAAGTTGTCTGTCTCTGCAAGAAGGCGTAGATATTTATCCTTGTAATCTTTGAGCTCTTCTTCCATTTTTTTCACAGGGTCTAGGGCTGCATCGGCTCCCGGTGATGGTTCCTTCTTTTCGTCTTCCATTAAAAAACTCCATTCTAGTTAGCGGCTTTGTTCTCTTGTCTTATTCTCTAAAAGTAAACAACCGGTTTGATCGATAAAATTGGGATTTGTATTTTCCAATTCCAAGGAAGGTGCTTTTGGTTGTCTATAAGAGATTTTAAATTTATACATGCTCTTTGTAAGGGATTGTGAAATGCAGTCGGAGGCTGCTTGCAAAATGCCAAAAACCCTGCGGTAAGGGAGTCTACTTGGTCCTAAAATTGCAATGGCTCCGACGATTGCTTGATTGATTTTATAGGGAATGGAAATCACGGAGCAAAAGTTTGCTGATTCAGAGAGCCTATATAGGTCGTTTCCAATCCAAGTCTTAATCGATCCAAGTTCTGTGCACTCACGTAAAATTTTTCGTAAGTGATCTTGATTTTCAAAAAGGGAAAGACCGTTTGCAAGAGCTGTCGCGTCATTAAAATCTGGGTAGGAGAGCAATCTTGAAAATCCGGTTTTATAAATGTCTTCGATAGGGAAATTAGAGTATCTCACAATATGCCTTAGCATCACTTCACTGTAGAATTGCTTTGCTAAGATCTCTTCTTCTAAAGAGAGGGTTGGTTTATCAAACCCTGTAAGGCGGAAACGAAAATAAGACTCAATTCGTTTGACGCTAAATAAACTGATTTTCTTGTCAGTATGTAGGATTTCTGTATAGACAAGGCCAAAATCTGTAATCAGGACGCAAAGGCAGCGCTGGGCATCGATTTTAAGTATTTTTATGTCTGCGATAAAGTCTTGGTCAAAACGGGGCGCAGACAAGAAAACAGCTGCCGAGCACCATTTGCTCAAGATTTCTGCAGAGTATTGTAAATAGCTGGCTATTTCTCGATTTTCACGCGAAAGCTCTTGTTGCAAGAGTTTCTTTTCTCTTTCTTCAAAAAGAGGGGAATGTAAATACGTTTCGGCATAGAGCTTATAAGCCTCCTCTGTAGGGATCCTTCCGCCAGAAGAGTGCTGCTGCTTGAGGAAGCCGGTATCTTCTAATTTAGCGAAATAGTTGCGAATGGTGGCGGAGCTTAAATCATCAAAGCCATTTTCTCGCAGCGTGTTGGAGCCAATTGGTTTGCCAGAAGTTAAATATAACTCTACAAGTCCGAGAAGAACTGCGCGTTCTCT
>JABEVM010000179.1 GCA_013041585.1 Chlamydiota bacterium | reverse complement strand
GGATTATATAGGATGAGAAATAATTCGTCAAAGAGGGAAATCTCCAGCTGACAGTTTTTCGAGCAACTTATTCAAAAAAATAGTATGCATTCTTTCAATTTTCCGCAGGAATGGAAGGGGTTTTTTATCTAAAAATTCCTCTTCGCAAAGGTGCATTTTGGTAAGAAAGGATGGGTGGTTTAGGGCTCTATCGACGATATCACCTCGAAAATAAACAAGAGAAGAGCCTAGGCGATTTTGCAGAATTTGAGATAATTCTTCTCTAGGAAAAGAGAGAGAAAGAGAGACTGGAGAAGACAGAGTCACGGGAAAGAAAGGGCTTGTTAGAGCTCTACGGCCTTTATGAAAAAGGGTAAATTGATCATAAATCTGTCCTTCTTGGTCTATAAAGTAACTAGGGCCCTTTCGCAGAAGTATTTCTTCTGGAGATGCTACTTTTTTACTCAAGATGCTATCTGGTAAAATCCATACGAGGCCCCAGCCTATCCTTTTAAATTCAGAGGTCATTTCCTGTATTTTCGGAACGTTTCTGGACTTGCAAAGGATTTGAAAAATGATTTTTTTAGATTCCCATGCGATGTCCGCCGTTTGCTGTATTTCGGGAAAAGGGCGGTCTAGTACAACTTTTTCTTTCTCAAAATGAGAGAGTAAAATTTTTTTTATAGAAGCTTGGTCAGGTGGATGGGTTTCTGCTGCCATCAGGGCCCTAAATGATTTTTTTGTTCTATATTGCTCGATTGTTTCACTAGTTTCAAAGTTGTTTTTTTAATTTCCCCCTTGTAAAGTCATATCGTTTTTTTACTCTTTATTTGAATCAGCCGGTTTTTTATAGTCTTGACAATAAGAGGAATTCTTCACACAATTAAAGGGTTACATTTATTCTTAGGATACCATGACGAAAGGCACATTCAGCAATCTATTTAATCAGCAGCATCAACAGAAAATCGAAGAAATTGTCGCGATTGCTAAAGAGCAAGGGTACATCACCTACGAAGAGATTAATGAAATTTTGCCGATGACATTCGATTCGGCAGAACAAATCGACCAAGTTCTTATCTTCCTTAGCGGGATGGACATCCAAGTCTTAAACCAGATCGAGGTGGAAAGACAGAAAGAGCGTAAAAAAGAAGCAAAAGAACTAGAGGGAATTTCTAAAAAAGCGGAAGGAACTTCTGACGATCCTGTTCGCATGTATTTGAAAGAGATGGGGTCAGTTCCCCTTCTTTCACGTGAAGAAGAAGTAGAAATTTCTAAAAGGATTGAAAAAGCGCAGATTCAAATTGAGCGCATCATCATGCGCTTTCGTTATTCTAGTAGAGAAGCGATCTCTATTATCAACTACCTGATTAGCAATAAAGAGCGCTTTGATAAAGTGATCTCCGAAAAAGAGATTTTAGATAAGCCCGCTTATTTGGCTATTTTACCAAGACTTTGTGAGCTTCTTCGCAAGGAAGACAATCTCCTTCAAGAGTTTTTATTCGAACTTAGAAATCCTAAGATCAAAAAAGTAGATCAAGTTCGTATTACGGAAGATATTGAAAAATCGCGTATCCGTACACAAGCTTATTTGCGCAGAATGCATTGCAGGCACAATATCATCGAAGATTTCGGCGAAGTTGTACTCAGAGCTTATGATCGTTTCCTTGTTCTCGAAAAAGAAATCCAAGAGCTTGCCCCGCGAGCAGAAAAGAATAAGTTTGCTGCAGCAAAATTAATGGCCGTACAGCGCAAACTGAAAAAACGAGAGCTTGCTGCGGGTAGAACTTTAGAAGAGTTCAAAAAAGACGTCCGCATGCTGCAACGCTGGATGGACAAGAGCCAAGAAGCAAAAAGAGAGATGGTGGAGTCGAACTTAAGACTTGTTATCTCGATTGCAAAAAAATATACAAACCGTGGTCTTTCCTTCTTAGATTTAATTCAAGAAGGGAATATGGGCCTTATGAAGGCTGTAGAGAAGTTTGAATATCGACGTGGATATAAGTTCTCTACCTATGCGACATGGTGGATTAGACAAGCTGTAACGAGGGCAATCGCTGATCAGGCTCGTACGATCAGAATTCCTGTGCACATGATTGAAACAATCAATAAAGTGCTACGCGGCGCGAAAAAACTCATGATGGAAACAGGTCGTGAACCTACTCCAGAAGAGCTTGCTAATGAGCTAGGACTTACTCCTGATCGTGTACGTGAAATTTACAAAATTGCGCAGCACCCAATCTCTCTTCAAGCTGAAGTTGGAGATGGAGGCGAGAGCCAATTTGGAGATTTCTTGGAAGATACAGGCATAGAATCTCCCGCGGAAGCTACAGGTTATTCAATCTTGAAAGACAAGATGAACGATGTTCTTTCCACTTTGACAGATCGTGAGCGCACAGTTCTTATCGAACGTTTTGGTCTACTCGATGGTAAGCCAAAGACTCTCGAAGAAGTAGGTGTTCGTTTCAAAGTGACAAGAGAGCGTGTAAGGCAGATCGAAGCTAAAGCGTTAAGAAAGATGCGGCATCCAACGCGTTCAAAACAGCTACAGGCCTTTTTAGATTTGCTAGAAGGTGAATAAGAACTTTCTTTTGCTGAGAAGAACCTTTGTCTATAAAAAAGTCGTATGAGGAGTTCGCGAAGCGAATTTTCTCTTCCGAGGGACTCCTCGCTGCTTCTTTAGATGGATTTGAAGAGAGAACATCTCAGTGGGAGATGTCATTTCAGATCTTCGAATCCTATCTCGATGAAAAAATTGCCCTTATTGAAGCGGGAACGGGAACTGGCAAAAGCTTTGCTTACCTTGTTCCTGCCCTTTTCTGGGCAGTTACTCAAAAAGAAAAAACCGTCATCTCCACACATACGATTGCGCTGCAAGAGCAGCTTTTTCATAAAGACCTTCCTCTTCTTTTACAAATTTTAGGGATCGATATCAAAGTGGTTCTTGTAAAAGGGATGGGAAATTATCTTTGCATGAAAAAATTTCATGAGCAGGAAAGTCTTTCTACTACACTTTTTTCTGAAGGTTCTCCTGAATGGAAAGCAATTGAAAACTGGGGATATTCCACAAAAGATGGTTCTAAGTCGAACCTCTCTTTTCCTGTTTCATCCTCGAATTGGGATAAAGTCTCAGCAGACAGCGATAGCTGTACGCATATTCACTGCCCCGAGTACAAAAATTGTCATTTTTTTGCTGCTAGAAAAAACGTAGCGGATGCGCAGATTTTAATTGTGAACCACTACCTGCTTTTTGCAGATATGGTCGCAAAAAATCGCAAAGATTATAACGAAGAAAAATCGATCCTTCCTCCATATACAAGGATGATTATCGATGAGGCGCATCATATTGAGCAGATCGCTTTAGATAGTTTGGCAATCAAAATCCATCGCAGCGATTTATACAGGTTGCTTAATAGAATTATTTCCGATGGGGCCTTAGATCAAAGCCCTCTTGGGAAAATTCGAGAAAAATTGCTTGTCCAGTCAAAAAATTCTAAGGATCTTCTTTCGATTCTTCAGCGCGTAGAGCTCGATATCCCCGCTGAAAAGCGAATCATCATGCCGAAAATTGCAGAGACATTTACCTTGCTCGACCAGTTTTTTGAAGAATCAAAAAGAGAAGATTTTCGTGAGAAGAAATGGCGCCTTCGTAAATCCACTCTTCAAGACTCCCTATGGAAAGATAATATTGTTCCCGTATTCCAAGAGCTAGTGAAAGAGCTGAAGAAATTTTCTCAAATGCTTTTGCATTGGGAAGAAGATTTATATTCTGCGGTATCTGATGTGATGAAAGAAAAAATACGCTCTTCCTGTATGGAGATGCATACTTTATTCACTCGTTTAGAAGAGCTAGTTACAAATTTACAAAACTTTTTTGAAGAAAACGATTCAAAAAACCGAGTGCGCTATATTGAAAAAAATAATTTGGCCCTAAGTACGAATACAACACTTATCGATGCGACATTAGATATCTCCTCTTATTTAAGCGAGACTCTGTTTAAAAAGCAGCTGACAGTTGGCCTATGCAGCGCAACCCTTACAACGATGAGAGATTTTGGATTTATCAAGAAAAATTTGGGGATAGACCATAGTGGCCGTGAAGTTACAGAAAAAGTTTATGACTCTCCTTTTGATTATGAGAAGAATTCTCTTTTTCTCGTTCCTTCCGACATTGCTGATCCAAGTTCTCCTGCATTTGCCTCAGAAGCGTATGAGAGAATTTGGAACCTTATCCAAGTGAGCGAGGGCAACGCTTTCATTCTTTTCACTTCCTACGAGATGCTCATTTCCTGTTATGAAAAACTCGCGCCGAAAGCGGAAAAGTTCTCTTACTCTTTTTTAAGACAAGGTGAAGCTTCAAGACAGGTGCTACTTGAAAAATTCCGTTCAAGATCAGGGAGCGTACTTTTTGGAACAGACTCATTCTGGGAAGGGATTGATATTCCAGGAGATATTCTAAGGCTCATTGTGATCGTGAAGCTCCCTTTCAAAGTTCCTAGTGAACCTATGGTAGAAGCGTACTATGAGTCTCTAGTTGAGCAAGGAAGAGATCCATTCCTAGAATATAGTGTTCCTCAAGCTGTTGTGAAGTTCAAACAAGGCTTTGGAAGGCTGATTCGTAAGAAAACTGATAGAGGGTGTGTTGTCTGTCTTGATAAAAGAGTGAAGACAAAAGCGTACGGAAAGTTTTTCCTAAAAAGTTTACCGCCATCTCGTGTGGTTTTTCAAGACACAGCTAAAGTTCTGCAAGAAATGAGAGTTTTCTATATTACCACGCATCCTGTAAAGTACGGATAAATGCGTTAGGTAGTATATGGACTTATCCGTCATCGCCATTTTATTGTTTGTATATCTTGGAATGATTTTAGGTAACATTCCAGGTCTTGCATTAAATCGCTCGGGAATTGCGCTTGTAGGCGCAATTCTGCTCATTCTCCTTAAAGGGACTCCTCTGCCACAAGCGATTGCAATGATCGACCTTCCAACAATTGTCATTCTTTTTGGCCTGATGATTCTATCCGCACAATTTTACTATAGTGGTTTTTACGGATTCATAACAGACCGTCTTAGTAAGATGAAGCTCTCGCCTAAACATCTTCTTTTGACGCTAATGGTTGTAGCGGGCTTTTTTTCAGCTATTTTAGTTAACGACATAGTTTGTCTTGCCATGACGCCCTTGATCATTAAAACATGCCATTTAAAGCGTTTGAACCCAATTCCTTTTTTACTCGGTCTTGCCTGCGCTTCCAATATTGGTTCTGCAATGACTCTCATTGGAAACCCGCAAAACATTTTAATTGGGCAAGTCATGCATCTTTCTTTTAGGCAGTATCTTTGGGACTCTTTACTTCCTACTATCTTTGGATGGGTCGCTGCTTGGCAAGTGATTAATAAAATGTATAAAGGAAAATGGGAACATCCAAAGGGAAAAGAAAAAGATGCTATCGAATACCCAACCTACAACAAGTGGCAAAGCAATAAAGGGATTGGGGTGCTTATCGTTGTCTTACTTTTCTTTCTCTTCTCTTCGTATCCTAGAGAATATGTCGTGTTAGCAGCTTCTGGCTTACTCCTTTTCAGTAGACGGATGTCTTCCAAAAGCATGCTTGATTTTGTGGACTGGCAGCTTCTTGTTCTTTTTTTCGGTCTTTTTATTGTGACGCAAAACTTAGTAGAGACAGGATTATTGCAACAAGGCCTTTCCTATTTCGAAACTTTTGGGATTTCCCTTAGTAGTCCCTGGATCCTATTTCCTTTTACTGCTGTGATATCCAATATCATTTCGAATGTGCCCGCAGTCATGCTTCTTCTCCCCTTTACCCCAAATGAAGCCCTTTATGGCTCTATTCTTGCGCTTTCGAGCACGCTTGCAGGGAATCTATTTATTTTGGGGAGTATTGCCAATATCATTGTGGTGTCGCAAAGCGCTGATTTAGGAGTAAAAATCAGCTGGAAGCAGCATTTTCGGATAGGAGCTCCAACGACAGCAATCACTCTTGCAATTGCTGCAATCTGGCTTTATTTTAAATATAGTTTTTTTAGCTGATAGGTTTTCGTATTGTTTTGATTTGTGAAAATCAATAGATTATAAAATCTTTTTTTACCCATTTTTATCCTTATGAACATATTTTTTAGTGTTGTTATACATACCGCAAATATATTGGGCATATTTACTGATCCATTTGAATTTGAAGGAGATTATGGACCAGAGGCGAATCCTGTTCGTCAAAAAGTTTTTGAACTAGTCCTAGCGAAGGAACATTTATTCAGAAATCTCTCAGATTCTGAGGTAAGAAGGTGGATGCAAAAAGTAGGAACTGATGATATAGCGGTGAAAAATTATCGTAACCTTCTTGTAGCTCAAGGGATAGAAAGAGACCAGGAATATGGCCCCATATTATCGGAACTAGTGACCCCTGAGTTACTAGATGCGATAAGAGAAAAGCAACAAAAGTTGCAGAGTTTTACAGAGCGTGACTTACATCACATTCTTCATTTTTTAGACCGTTATAGCAGCAGAAAAGTTTTTCGCTTTTTCAGAAATAACCCTCCAGAGCTTTTAAGCTTAGATAAGATTTTACGCGATAAGGCGGCTAGAGAAGGAAAATCCTTTGCTTTACCTATTTTGAGTTCAACACAGGGTTTAAAAGGGCAGAATAGTTTCGAGTTGAAAAAAGATCTGCTCGATTCCGTCTTTACAGAAGAAACGTTAAGTGTAACTAAATCGGAAGCTATTCTTACAAATGCAATAAGAAAATTAGATAAAAATTTCCTTAAAAGATTTTTGGGAGATAGCGCAAATACACAGGATTTAGAAGTGTTTTGTTCGCCAGCCGGACAAGCATTTTTCTATTGGATTTATCACGCTCTCAACCTTCATCTTGTCTCTACAGATTCATCGCTGATTAGACAAATCAATAATGTAAAGGATGTTTTTGCTCGAACTCTTGGGAACCCAAGCGCCAAAGCGAATGCATTTAAAGAAAAGCTTCTTGCGGCTGATAGTAGCGTTGTATTTACCCAAGAAAGCGATCTGATTCTTCCTGAAGTTTTAATGCAGGATGAGCTCTTTTTGCCCATTGACAAGCAAAATCCTCAAGATGGTTGCTTTATTTTCCTTCGTAGAGACGTGTGGGAGCCGAACTATGAAATGATTGCAATTGAAGGATATGAAGGGTTTAAAGAAGGAAAAATGAACGCAATTCTCGCAGCTCGAAAGAAGACGGGAGAAAAATTTCTATTAAGCTCTTGTCATGGCCACTCTACAAAAGCAGAGGATGGAAGACTGCAGATTAGTCTTGTTATGGAGAAGTTTTTCCAACTATCTAAGAAGCCAGAAAATGCAAATCTTCAGTTACTCATAGGAATAGATGCGAATACCAAGACAGAAGAAGATGTAAAAAAGTTACGAGAGCATTTTGATACACTGGGTCTTGTGGCCACAAGCGTAGGGCCTACGACTATAAAAAGGCGGATGGTCACAGCGCAACATTCAAAAATGGGAAGGGTTGCTATTGATGAAGAGGATTATTTGATTACGCTTAAGCCCAAAAGTGGAGGGCGTTTTTTGCTTACGCATCCAACAGTTGGATTTAAAAAAGAAATGCCTGACATAAATCAATATCTTCCAAGTCAAGACAACCAGTCTGATCATTATCCGGTAGGGGTTACGATTGTTCCGTGTCTGCCTTAATAAAGCCTGGATTAAACCAAGCCATAGGAATAGCTGCTTCGAAAACACCTGAAATAGGAAGGAATCTTTTTTCAAATTTTCCTTTTTGAGCTAATCCTAAGCTTCTATTTCGGAAGAGAATTTCTTGTTTATGCATAGATTATAAGAGGGGTATTTGGAGCGTAGCGGATTCGAACCGCTGGCCTCAACAATGCCATTGTTGCGCTCTACCAACTGAGCTAACGCCCCAGAGATGGGTTTTTCTTCATTCTACGAGAAGATATGGTAAATTGAGCTGCAATTTTGCACCAATATAAAAAAATTTCGATACGAGTAAAATATTTTTTTACTTATTGATGGAGGGATCAGAAATATTGGAAAGCCTGTCTTAGGACAGATCAAAGAATTATTATTTTATGGGGACAACATCCACTTTTTCCAAGATGAAAAAGTATCCGTCTTGACCTAATGTGCTTGTAGATATGGATGACACTCTTGAATCGCTATGCCTAAATCCTTTACCTTGCGCATTTCTTTCTTCATATACATAGTGGCCCATCCCGTCATAACCTAGATGAGTGATGGATCCTTTAATTCGATATCGATGTATGGCTTTAGGTTCTGCACCTATAATTCTATTTCGGTTATCGTATTTGAGTTTATACTCTCTAAAATGGATTGTACCATCTGGGCCCAGTTTTATTTGATTATGTCGTTTTCTTTCATTTCCAAAAACTTGGCTAGTAAGGAGCGTATATCGATTTAGGTTAACTAACATGATATCGGGTAACTGCGTGAAGCGAGAGGACATCTTAAATACTCTATTGGGTGTTCTGTTATCATCTGGCAGGTTTTCTATAGAACTATTTTCTTTTCTTTGGAAGCTCGGGCGAAGTTCTCTATACTCTTCTCCAGAGATGAGCTCTTCTAAATTAACTGGCATATTCGGGTTTAGACTATGTTCACCAGATACGACTACTCCGATAATGGATTCCGATGCATGTAGTGTGCTATAACGACCGTAATCTCCCGTTCCAGAGTATATCGAAGCTCTTTGGCTTGAATATTTGGGTTCAGGAGTGAAATGAAAAGCATTTTGCAAAAAAAGTAGAAATTCTGCGGAATCATTTTGTCGACCCCTAACAAGTTCTGCACCACGCACGAGATGTCTGACTCTAAAAATTTCATTTTCGAGTTGCTTACACATGTCCCATGTTACTTCTTTACCGGAGCGAAGGGATTCGACTATGTAGCATAATTGTTGATGCAATCTCTTCATTTCAGGAGGAGGTGGATTTTCGAGCATTTTATCCCAAATCCCAGATGTGCTTATGCATTTTATTGCCGTATTCATCCAGCAGGTATTGCCCACATTAGGCAAACCTTTTTGGTGAGATGGTTGCGTTTGCGTAGGTTTAGAAAGCAGAGGTTTACTTTGCTGAGGAGGGAGAGTTGCCGGTCCTGAACTGAAATCCACTAGAAGGGCAATGGCAGGGTTATACGTATTTTTAATTCGATCATTAACAGATCCAGAAAATGATTTTTCCATCCAGGTTATGACGTGGGATGCACTTTGTCTGTAAAGCTTACTTTCCTGAGGAGCTTGATCTAGATTCTGTAAAAGAATCTCATTAAAGACTCCCCAAATTCTTTCCTTATCAGTTGTATATACAAGACTGAAGAAAAAATTTCCAAGCCAAGATCCATGTATCTCACTTAAGCATACATTCCCAGTCCAGCGATTTAAGGCATACTGCTCCAATGGCCCCAATTCATGGGTTTGTGAG